>DATELT010000134.1:0-6932 GCA_035276245.1 Chthoniobacterales bacterium | reverse complement strand
ATAAGCTTCGACCACTACTTCGGCACGTTTCCTGGCGCTGACGGCATCCCCTTAGGAGCTAAGTTTGCTTTTCAGCCGGGTCAACTTGCGACAGTGAGTCCGTTTCATCTTCATGCGACAGCATTGCCCCACGATCTCAATCATAGCTGGCAGGCGGCACATGTTGCGGCTGATGGCGGCAAAATGGACGGCTTTCTTTGGGCAGAATGGCCGAACGCGCTGGCATTTTACTGGAAGGGCGACCTGCCTCAAACGGATCCGGAAGATGTCGTATCGACGGGAGAAGGATGGGTGGAAGTGGAAGCGGTACACAGGCGAGCGCATCGGCTGGTTAAGCGCTTCGACATGAATGGCAACAAAAAGCTCGATGCGACCGAGCTGTCCAAGGCACTGCCTGCTTCTCCGGGAGCTTTCGCCAACGCAGAGAAGTTGATTAGCCAGTATGACCGCAATGGCGATCACGAGCTGAGCGAAGAAGAGCTTGTGGGCATGTTGCAGTCACAAGAACAGAGCGGCGAGAATGAAGTGATAACCGCTGGTCAGTTGCCGACGGACCATCCGGCTCAGCCTCCGCAAGGGCCTACTCCAGCTTGGGTGCTGAATACGTTGTCTTATTATGACTGGCACGAAATACCGAATTACTGGGAATACGCGCGCCATTTCGTTCTCTGCGACCGGTTCTTCTCCTCGCTTGCCGGCCCGAGTGAACCGAACCATCTGTATACGGTTGCCGCAAAAAGCGGAGGATTAGTTAACAATCCTACCTACAACCATCGGGCCGTTGAAGGCGGCGATACGGGTTTCGTTTACACTTTTCCGACGATGGCTGAGCTACTGCAGAATAGCCACGTGACTTGGAAGTATTACGACGAGAAGACGAATCCGAAGCAACATAGCCTGTGGAATCCGCTTCCAGGGTTTCGCCAATTTCAACAGAGTCCCGATCTCATGTCTCACTTGGTTGCACTCGATCAGTTTTATAAAGACGTGAAATCAGGCGACCTGCCGCAGGTATCCTGGATCGTTCCAAACTTCGCGGATAGCGAACACCCGCCGGCGGATTCCGCACGCGGCATGTGGCATGTCACCGATTTGGTCAACGCCATCATGCAAAGCGGTGTTTGGAAGAGCACCGTCATAATTGTCACGTGGGACGATTACGGTGGATTTTACGACCACGTTCCACCGCCTGCCGTAGATCGGTTCGGCTATGGGCCCCGAGTGCCCGCACTTATCATCTCGCCATATGCGCGTGCCGGCCTTTGCTCCCACACAAGCTTTGACTTCACGTCACCGCTCAAGTTGATCGAAGAACGTTTTAATCTAAAGCCGCTCGCATCGCGCGACCGCAATGCTAATGACATGCTGGATTGCTTCAATTTCGAGCAGCAGCCGTTGGCCCCTTACATTATTACCCGCCACAGTAGGCTGGATTTCTTAAATCAAAGTGCGAAATGAACTGGTTGGCTCCAAGATTAGCTAGATACAAAAAGCGCGCTTCGGAGAAGGGTTGAATCGCGGTCGAGGTATAAGAGGTTACGAATGTGGATTACATCTTTTCGTGTTCCTCGTCTCAAGTTTTAATGCGGGATGAAAAGAACTCGAAATGTACGACGCTAACGCGGGATCTCGACATGTTCGAGGTCACAGATGGCGGGGCCATTGACGACGCAACCTAAGGCATCAAAGCGTGAGCCGTGACATGGACAATCCCACGTCTTTTCGCAGGCGTCCCAACGCACAACGCATCCCAAATGCGGACACACCGCTGAAAAGGCGTGTAGGTTTCCGTTCTCATCACGGTAGGCCGCGATTTTTTTCATGCCATCGCGAACTATCGCCCCTTCACCGGCCCCGATCTCAACGACAGACTTCACCGACCCGGGTGTGATGTAATCGCGAAATTGCGCCGCCACATTTGCATTCTCCGCGATGTAATCCGCGACAGCTCGCGGCTTCAATGTTTTACGCGATGGATCATACAGCGTAGCCCACGGATTTTCGCGCCCGGCCATGAGATCGACGATCAGCCTACCCGCAAGTATTCCGTGCGTAATCCCGTTGCCTGAATCGCCGGTGATGACGTACACATTTTTGTCGCCTGGATTTCGGCCGATGTAGGCCACGCCATCCACGGGTTCCATCACTTGACCGGACCAGTGGTCAGTGATCTCGGCGACGAATGGAAACCGGTCGCGCGCCCACCGTTCGAGCTTCGCGAAACGCTGCTGACAATCTTCGGCTTGTCCGGTCTTATGATCTTGGCCGCCGACGATGAGCACATCGCCTTGCTCATCCCGCGCGAACCGCACGTAATGATACGGCACAGGCCCGATCTCCTGCTTCTCACCTTCGGCTGTCTCCGCGGTATCCCAGTAAAGCGCGTGCTCAATTGGATCCGTTACTCGCAGCCCGATCGCGTACGTTGCGTACGGCGCCTGTTTCGAATGAATCACCATGCGGTCGTTGATCGGGGAGTTCGTCGCCACGACCGCCGCTCCTGCTTTGATCGTGTGGCCCGCCGCGGTTTTTATTTTCACGCGCTCATCGTCTTTAACTGCGACGACCCGTGTGCCGGTAAAAATCTTCCCGCCCAAATCGGTGATGGCTCCGGCGACGCCATTCAAAAACTTCAGTGGATGAAACTGCGCTTGTTGCGGAAAACGCAGCACCGCATCGGACTTAATTTTTGTGTTCGGCACTTCATTGCTGCGTGCCACGCCCACTAGACCGGCGCGGTGAATCGCCTCCAACTCGTGCATTAATTCCGCTACAGAGCCTCCGGGCGGCAAAAATAAATAGCCGTTCACGCGCTCGAAATCGCAATCGATGTTGTGCTCGCGCGCAATTTGCTCGGCGCAATCAATAGCCGCAGTGTGACTCTCCGCGGTCAAACGTGCGCACTCCTCGCCGAGAAATTTTTCAAGGTCGAGGTAACGATCGTCAATTGCGTTCACCAGGTGCGCAGTTGTCCGCCCAGTCATTCCGCCGCCGACGGGACCGTCATCCACAACAATTACATTTCGATTCTCGCAGGCGGCGAGATACGCAGTAGTCATACCGGCAATCCCGGCACCAATCACGCACACGTCCGCTGTGATGTCCTGCTGAAGGGGCGCACTTGAAAATTTTTGCGCCGTTCGTTCCCAGAAGGAGCGATTCGCGCCCGCACGTTTTCCAATTTCCATTTATAAGTAGATCGCACGCCAAGCGGTTACTAAGCGGCTACCCGCTCGGATTTTTCTGCCGCCAGATTTCCGCCCATTGGCGATATACAGAAAAATACTAATGCGCCATCGGCTGATGAATTCACCGCGCGGCTCTGAGCGATGTTTTGTTGGCGAAGTTGAACGCTATTCCGTAGAGCCGAGTGTTGAGAGCGTCATTGTCATCGCCCGAGGCTGGTGGAGGATAGCGGCTGTAGATTCTCCGGGTGGCCTCTGAGATGTAGCGTCTTTTATCGAGCTGCAACCTCTTTCGTCTCGATACGAGTCGCGTACTTCGCTGGAGCAACGCCACGCCCTGCACGGCACGCATATACCTGCGTGAATTCCGCGCCGAACAGCAAAATCTGTGATGAATAATACACCCATAGTAGAAGTGTGATGAGCGAACTGGCCGCACCGTAAGCGGAGGCAGCGCTCCCGCTGCCCAGATACAGACCAAGTGCCCACTTACCAATGGCGAAGAAGATTGCCGTTATGCCAGCCCCAATCCACACGTCGCGCCAGCGGATTTGGGCGTCGGGCAAGAACTTGAAAATGATAGCGAACAACAAAATAACGATCGCGAGATCGAATATCCAATAGGTAGCGAGCGCAACTATAATTCCGCCCGGTAAAACTGACTGCACATAATGACTGAAGGCTTTAAGGACACTCTCGAGGGTTAATGAGACGAGCAACAAAAAACAAACGCCTCCGACCATAGCAAAGGAAAGAAAACGCGAGCGCAGAAATCTCCAAATTCCGCCTCCTGGTTTTGCTTTTATTCCCCACACCGTGTTGAGGGCATCCTGAAGCTGACCGAAAACACCGCTTGCGCCGAAGAGCGCCAGCAGCACGCCAATTACGGTTGCCAGAACACTTTTGTTCGGATGCGCCGCTTCTTGCGCGATGTTTTGGACTACCTCAACGGCGCTCTTGTCGAGAAAATAGCTCATTTGCTCGGTGACTTTGTTCCACGCACCACTCGGATCGTTACGAAAGATCAGACCGACTATCGCCAGCAATATGAGAACGAGCGGCGCCAGCGAGAAAACCGTATAATAAGAGAGAGCAGCGCCTAATTGTGGCGCCTTGTCCTCGAGCCACTCCGAAAATGTTTGTTTGAGTAGACCGAATGAATTGCTGAAAAATGATGTCTGTTTAGCCATTGCGATTTCCTCCTCGCGTTATATTCGCTTCATCGAAGGTGGCGGGATGCGCTCATATTCGGGCATCAATTTGAATCCCGTTTTGGAACCACCAGCGAATTCGGGGTGTGGAAGAACCGGCAATCGACGTCCGTCAACTCGGATCAATCGCTCGGAATTAGGCGCCCGAATGAAACAGATTCGGCGAAATCGGTCTAGGCGGTTAAAGATTGTGAGGAAATACAGATTTCGCAATGCGCCGGGCGCCCGCGAAAAATCTGAGGCGTTTCCGAGTCTGGGCCAGGATGCGAGCGGATCGGTAATGCTTGTGCTCCAACGTGTCAGCGCGACTTTATCGAAACCCCACTGGCTATTGGCACTTACTTCTACCTTGGTTCTCTGGCCTTCTTCGGCTTGATCCGGTGCGTTTCTTTGTTCCGTAAACCATCGTGTTGATGGTGTAGTTCGAATTCGCCCGTCGGTTCTTTACTCAATGATTTCGGAACTAAATCGCCCACTGGTCCTTTCGCGATCGTCGTCCCGCCATCTACGACATAAAGCGCACCGGTGACGTAGCTGGCTTCGTCGGACGCGAGAAACGCATATATGTTTGCCACTTCTTCAACAGTTCCGCGACGCGCCAGCGGCACTGCTTGGATGAGGCTCTTTTCCATTTCCTTGTCCATCGAACCGGTTTCCTTATGGGTCCACGCAGTATCGATCGGGCCGGGGCAGACGCAGTTAGCTCGCACGCCATTCTTCGCCTGCTCGACCGCCACTCCGCGCATAAACGCATGCATCCAGCCTTTCGTCCCGCCGTAAGTCGTGTTTTGGGCAAGACCGATCATCCCCGATTCCGAGCCAGCGGAAACGATATTACCACGGGTCTTTTGCAGGTGCGGCAACGCGAAGCGGGTCATCATGAAAGCGGAACGAATATTCATTCGAATGGTACGATCGAAGTCCTCGAGCGGATAATCTTCCGTCATCGCGTTATCCAGGAACACGCCGGCGTTATTGATGAGAATGTCGAGTCGGTCATATTTTGTTAAAGCGAGTTCGATACATGCCCACGCCGAATTTTCATCTGAGACATCCCCGGCTTTCGGGATAGCTTCGCCGCCTTTTTCGCGAATCGATCGCGCTACATCGCCGATTGGATCATCGGGCAACCCGTTCACAATAACGCGGGCGCCTTCGCGTGCGAACTTATGGGCAATCGCCTCGCCGATGCCTGTTCCACCGCCGGTTATGATTGCCACCTTTCCCTGCAAGCGGTTACCGGCGGAGCCGTTTCTTTCATAAATTTTCTTTGTCATATAAACAATACGCGGCGCAAGAGGCTGTCGGGCCCGCGCTTTTCCGCTGCGAGGTTCGCTCGTCTGCGGGTCGACCAATAAATAGACGCAACTTGGCTAGCGAACCCTTTTATGGCGTGAGTCATCCACGAGAAGATGCAGTGACGAATGATCGGAAATGCCGGCATAGCGCTCCGCGTGCGAGTAATAAATGTCCTGTACGCGTTGGTTAAATGACGGTGAACCGAGCGCGTGATCAATGCGGTAGCCGAGCCATGGCCTTTCATAGAATGACCGCTCGCGACTCTCGGGATTGCGCACGCGGTACAAATCGATCCAGCCCGCGTCGAGCACCTCGCGAAATTCGGTCGAGCAAGTGAGCTCGGCTCCGCGTTCATCGACGTGCGGAACTCCGGTATTGAGATCGCCAATCAACAGCGTAGGCCTCTGCAACAGCGTTACCGCCGAATCACGCATGAAATGCAGCACCGGCCGCTTGCGCTCCATGGTTGGCGCGTAAAAGCCGATGATTGTGAACGAATCGAAGTTGCCGCGGAGCGCCCGAAATGGCCAGAGCGGCAGGTCTTTGTCCAAAGTGGTTGGCCTAAATTTATAACGGCTGGCAATTAATACAGACAACTCGCGCTCCGGTGCGAGCGGTGCTGCTTGATAAGCGAGCCGTTGCGCTTTCAATCCGGCACGGAGCTGGGGCGCGGTGGTGTTGTTTCGGTATTCGGCGATTACTGCAATGTCAGGTCCGTGATCCGCGATCACCTCCAGAATTTCGGACAGACGACTGCCACCGCCGAAGCGAATATTCCACAGCATGATGTGACGCTTGTTCACGCGAGTCGTTTCGCTTGGAACTGCATGCCGCGGCTGTAATCGAGGATCATTTCTGAATGCTAGATTCAGCTAACCCTGTGCAACAGGGCGTTTAACAATCAATCGAGATTCGGCCTTATCGGAATGGCTGACAGCGCTTCGAAGGACCCGGCGCTAGCCTCATTGGACCGGCACGATACGAAACAGAAAGCTACCGACTATGCAAAAGCGCGGGCACGTTGGGGCGCCGAGAAATTCGTGCGGTGGCCAAAGACGGGCACGTTAGCGTGATCTGACTTCAGAGCGTCATTTTGTTTCGCGGATTCGAAACGGCCCTTATCCCTGTCGCCGAGTCGCGTGAGGAGAATGGCGAGGGCCGACCACATGCCTCACCCCGAGGGGTTAAGCGCCACCAGAACCGTTTTTCCCGCACAACAGGTGCCACAAGGTACCGC
>DATELT010000133.1:0-4889 GCA_035276245.1 Chthoniobacterales bacterium | reverse complement strand
AAGAAAGCCGCGAATATCGCCGCCGGTTCCAAAGAGCCCAACAAGACCAAGGTCGGCAAAGTTACGCGCAAGCAAGTGATGGATATCGTGAACACCAAGCGCAAAGACCTCAACGCGCGCGACGACGAAGCTGCTTTCCGCATCATCGCAGGCACTGCCCGCCAGATGGGTCTCGAGATCGTCGACTAAGCGGAAAACCGAGCGCTCATCCGCAGAATTTCACGAATTGCGGCGCAAGAGTCTGGGTAGCGCACGCGTCTCGCGTGTTGGCGATTGCGTCCCGCAATCGCGGTCTTTTTGGTGGGGTTACACAGCTCTGCAATTCACGTTGCTACGCAAGATTGTTTCGGCAAGACGCCGAAACCAACACGCGGGACGCGTGCGCTACCCCGAAAATCAGATCACGCCCCCGAGGTTTGAAGGTCGCTGGGCGGCGTTTAGACGAAACGGTGCGATTTTCACGACGTACTCCGGATCGTAATCGATCAGCTTCAGCCAATCTTCCGTAATATCAGTCGGCGGGAAAATATCGTTCTCCGCGTACTCAGCGTGAAATGACATCTGCAGGTCCTGTTCCGTGATGCCTTCACTCAGGGTCATCCCTGGCGAATCCGCCAGTCCAGCTCGGACCGCGATGGCACGCTTGATTGCCATTCCCTTAGCCCGCTCCACTACCGATGCGATGATCGCGCCGCTGATCAGATCACTCCGATACAATATTTCTTTGCGTCCGCTTCGCAGTGTGACCTCGAGAAACTTGTTTTCGTCGCGTTTGGCAAATTGCCAATCAACAAAACGCTCAATGAGCTTGTCAATCGCGTCTCCGATATGGTCGGCTTCCTTGGCCAATGCGCCATCGTACGGTAACTCGTTAGTCAAATAGATGCGGTAAATTTCCCGAGTCCCCGCTTTATTAGGGCGATCCACTTTAATTTTCCGATCGATGCGTCCTGGTCGCAAAATAGCGGGATCGATCAGATCGGCACGGTTGGACGCGAGAATAATGACGACATCATTAAGCGAGTCGATCCCATCCATCTCTGAACAGAACATTGGCACCAGGGTCGAGAGAATATTGGAGTAACGCGACGCGCGACGCGTCCCTAAGATGCTCTCCGCCTCGTCGATAAACAAGAATGGCATGAACCCTTCGCGACGCTTCTCGCGCGCAGTCCCGAAAATTTCGCGCACCATCCGTTCCGATTCTCCCACCCACATGTTCAAAATCTCCGGGCCCTTCACATGCATGAAATATTCTCGCACATCTTTGTCAGCATCCGTTGCTTTGGCGCGCAACTGCCGCGTCAGATTGTATGCGGTGGCTTTGCCAATCAGTGTCTTGCCGCAGCCCGGTGGCCCATAAAGCAGAAATCCCTTCGGGGTCGCGTGTTGAAATTTCGCGAACAAATGCGGATGCAGCAGCGGCAGCTCGATTGCATCCTTAATCGCTCCGATGGCGATTTCCTGCCCCCCGACTTTGGACCACGGCAATTCTGGCACGCTATCGAGATAATGTTCGTGCGAACCCGGTGCTGACATCATCTCTAGGGCCATGCGATAATTGGAATCGACCCGGACTTCATCGCCCTGTTTCACCGCCGTCTTCGTGAGCTGTGCGGACCGCTGCAAGACCACCGATTGCGTCCCATGTTCGTTGCCGACGCGTAGGCGATCGGTCCCGATAACCTCGGTCACTTTTGTGACCGGGCCCGCTGGTTCAAAGCCGAGATCGCCGACAATAACGAAAGCCTCGTTCACCAGGACGCGAGTCCCCTTCTTCAACTTCGCCATCGGAATCCGTGGATCGACGTTGCAATAATAATCCGCTCCGCCGACAACAATGTGTGCCGTATCTTTAGCGACGCTGCCGAGAAAGGTGCCGATACGGTTGGCCGGCGACGTCACTTTTTTGATGACTTCCTCGAGTTTCTCGATCGTTTGGCGGGCTTCGATAAAAATCTCTTCCCGCTGTGAAATTTCCATGCGCAGATCGAGGAGCTCGCGCCTCATCGCATCGCCCGGTGGCAGTGTGGCGATCAAAAGATCAATGCGATCGAGCAAATCAAATGCCCTTTCACCCTCGTGCCGCTCGTCGCTCATCTTTTTTCACCCGATTAGACTATACGATGCGCGGAATTGTTCGACAATCTCTGCGCCTCTTCTTTTAAAGCATTAAACGGCCCACCAATGCATAATGTTTCAAATATTCGTCTAATTGACGGCAGTCCGAAGCTCAATTGACCACGCGATTTAGCGAGTCACTCCAAGTCGAAGCGCCTTGGAGAATTGCATTTTCACGTATCGAACAGTGACCAGACAATCGAGCTCGAAGATAAGAGTGAACATCCGCGGCGACTCGAAAAATCAAAACTGAATCGGTAAGCTAACGACTCGGCCGACCTTCATGGCCATGCGTTGACAACACGCAGGCTGAATGCTATCGGTCGCGCAACTTTACGCTCAGCCTTTGATGGTAGAATAGGGTAAGGTTTAGTGTCCCTCATTTATGTTACTGAACAGTCAGGTCCTGGTGTTAAACCGTCTCTGGCAGGCGGTTAACATCTGCTCGGCCCGGCGCGCGTTTGCGCTGGTTTATGCCGGGCACGCCCAAGTCGTGGCCACAGATGGGCAAAACAATTTCCTGACCCACGATTTCAATAGTTGGTGCGATTTCTCCGCGCAATCGCCGGAGCCGGAAATGGTAACTACCATTTCTTTTAAGATCCGCGTTCCGCGCGTGATCGTGCTGTTGCTGTTCGATCGGTTGCCGAAAAAGGAAGTGAAGTTTACCCGGCACAACGTTTTCGAGCGGGACAAAAATACCTGCCAGTATTGCGGCA
Organism: Chthoniobacterales bacterium; assembly: GCA_035276245.1. GTDB lineage: Bacteria > Verrucomicrobiota > Verrucomicrobiia > Chthoniobacterales > UBA10450 > AV69. The sequence goes on along the minus strand of DATELT010000133.1, from coordinate 2,049 downwards.
ATGTTTTTGAACGCAGCGACCTAAATCTCGATCACGTTTTGCCGCGCGATCGCGGCGGGCTAACGACATGGGAGAACGTTGTCTGTTCCTGCATCGGTTGTAACACGCGCAAAGGCAATCGGCTTCCGCATGAAGCCCACATGACGCTAATTCGAAAACCGAAGCGGCCGAAATGGCGACCATTCGTGCAAGTAACGTTCACGACACAACAGCATGAAAGCTGGCGGCATTTCGTGGACCTGGCGTATTGGAATGTTGAACTGAGCGATTGAGCGTCGGTTAGCAGTTGCTGTAGGGGGCTCTATGGGCAGCCTACTTCTGTCGGCGGTCACAGAACGCCGCTACAGATTTGCCGCTCAACGCAGCGCGTCGAAGATTGGCTGAGGATAGACGCCTAAGACGAATGTGCCGGCAATCAGGGCGATTAGAGCGGCGCGAGTCAGCGGGCTAACGATAATTTTGTCCGTGGAGGACGGAGGTGCGTCCCAATAAATGGCACGCACTACTTTAAAGTAATAGTAAAAGCCGGCGCCGACGGTGACGATAGCTACAACGACCAGGCCAAAGTGATGCGTGGCGATGGCAGCGTCGAAGACCAGAAACTTGCCAAGGAACCCGGCGGTGAAAGGAACGCCGGCCAGCGACGCCATCGCGACCAGCATGGCGAAGGCCAGGAAAGGCGAACGCTGAGACAGGCCAGCGAAACTCTCCAGCTGATCCCCTGCGGGCTGACTAACGAGAATCAGGACAGCAAAGCTCAATAGAGTCATCAACAGGTAAGCGACGAGGTAGAAGGCAACAGCGCGCCCGGAGAATGCGACTACCGCCACCAATACATAACCGGCGTGAGCAATACTGGAATAGGCAAGCAGCCGTTTAACGTTCGTCTGCGGCAGCGCCGCCAAATTGCCATAGATAAGAGTAAGAACAGCGAGAGCCACCAGCAAAGTCTGCATTCGCGGGAGGATCAGAAATGGGCCGAGCACCCGCAGGAGAACGATGAATCCGGCCGCCTTCGAACCGACTGAAAGATAGGCCGTGACCGGCGTCGGCGCACCCTGGTAAACATCGGCCACCCAAATGTGAAATGGGACAGCGGCGATTTTGAATCCGAGAGCAACGATGACCAGGACCCCGCCGAACAACGCGGCATTTTGCTCGAGACCGGGCCGTGACAATACCGTCGCGATCTTTTGCAGATTCGTTTCGCCCGTAGCTCCAAAAATCCACGTAATTCCATAGACCAGGAACCCGGTCGCAACCGCGCTGAGCACAAGATACTTGACCGCCGCCTCCAGCGATGCCGGATTGCGCCGCGTAAAACCGACCAGTACATAGAAAGAGATTGTCACCAGCTCGAGCGAAACAAAGATCAAGACGAAATCGATCGCAGAAGACATCCACATCAGTCCCGCGCAGGTGAAAAGTGGAAGCGCAAAAAATTCGCCGAGACCCGATTGCGCCGTCTCGCCCTGAACCCCGGTCGACACGAGCGGAGCGAAATCGAGCATCATTACCATCACGCCCGCAGTGGTGCCGAGGGCGATTCGCTTGAAAAAGAGTGAAGTCGCGTCTGCAGAGTAAAAATTCCAGAACGGCGCGGACGGCGTTGTGGGTTGAGGCGCGACAAGGAAGGTGGCAAGGAAAATCAACGCCAGCCCACCCAAAGCGGCATAACCGAGGTAACGGCGATCAAGTTTGGAAGAGAACGATTCAGTCAGCAGGATGGCGGTGCCGAGGAGCAGGACAGCAACTTCGAGATACGGAGCTGAGATCATTGGGTCGCACTAAAGTAATTGCGAAACGTCGGAATCAGCCGGTTGACCGCAATTTGCGGGAAAAATCCCAGTAGAAGCGAGACCGCGACCAGCAATGCGATGGGAACACGAAAGCCGGCGCGGATGTCGGTTATGACAAGCTCAGACTTTGCCGAGCTGCCAAAAAAGGTGCGACGATAAGCGCGCAGCATATAGACAGCCGAGATTACGACGCCCCAAAGCGCAAGCAGCGTGGCCCATTGGAAAATACGAAAATGTTGATAGTCGAATC
>DATELT010000132.1:0-2249 GCA_035276245.1 Chthoniobacterales bacterium | reverse complement strand
AACAAATTCATCGGCAATATCGAAGCCGACATAATCGGCTTCAACTGGACGCGCTCGTTCTTTGATTTTCCGCAGCAAAACGCAGACGCGAATACTTTTCGGAGAGGCAGTCTGCAATTTTTCACGGATGGCGTTGATGGTTCTTCCGCTGTCGAGAATATCGTCGAGCAGCAGGATGTCTCGTCCGGCGACGTCGGGCTGCGCGATTTGCCGGAAAATAACTTCGCCGCTGGTTTGCAATCCGCCGTGGTAGCTGGCCACGCTCAGGCAATCGAGCCGCAGCGGCAATGGAATGCGTCGCAACAAATCGGCCATGAACATCAAACTGCCGTTGAGAATGGCGATTACGGTTAGCTCGCGGTCGCGATAGTCTGCGGAAATCTGCATGGCGAGTTCGTCGAGTCTGCGCAAGATCGTGGCCTCGTCGAAGAGAATGCGATCAAGATCAGCTTGCATTGCGTAATAGTACGCCATTTCACTACTGTCATGTCGAGCGAAGTCGAGACATTCCAAATTTCTTCGAGACGCGGTTAGAGATTCCTCGGTTCCGAGCCGGACTGGCGTTTTCGCTCGAGATGACAAAGAGGTAGTTGCCGGCGCGTCGTTCTGCATCCTAGTGTGCATGTCGATGCGGGTAAAAACGGAACAATTTACTGCCTCGACCTCGGGCAAGGGCACTTACGAAATTACCGATCAAATCGAAGCCATCGCACGCGAGAGCAAAGTTAAAAACGGCGTCGTCACGGTTTTTACACAGCACACCAGTTGCAGTCTCATCGTGATGGAGAATGCAGATCCGACGGCACGCCGTGATCTCGAGGAATTCTTCGATCGGTTGGTTCCGGAGAATGCCGATTATTTCGAACACGACGCGGAAGGCGCCGACGACATGCCATCGCACATCCGCATGGTGCTGACTCGCACAAGCGAGAGCATTCCGATTGTGGATGGACGAATCCAGCTAGGCACATGGCAGGGGATTTTTCTCTTCGAGCATCGACGCGCGCCCCATCGAAGGAAGATTGTCGTGACGGTGATGGGGGAATAGCCCCGCGTCATTTCGAGGCGGGCGCGACCTAGCTCGCCATAGGTTATGGGGAGGGTCGGATGGATCTCATGAAATGACGAAGCACGAATGTCGAATGACGAAGGAAGCCCGAATGACCTAATGACGAAATAGCATTCTTCACTGTTCGGATTTCGTCATTTATACATCGCCTCCACCAGCCGCAGCGATTTCTCGTTCGGCAGTACGGACTGCTCCATTTGGTTCATCACGTAGGCAAAACTGATTTTGTTTTCCGGGTCGGCAAAGGCATGACTTCCGCCGGCGCCCGGGTGCCCGAAGGCATTTGTTGATGGCCCGAAAATTTTGCGACCCGCACTGGCCGAATCTTTCATAAAACCTGCGGAAAACGCGGTCGGGATTTCAAAAACGCGATCTAGTCCATCGCTAATCGTTGTCGTCATCAGGTTGATGCTTTCGTCACCAAAGAATCTGCGGCCGCCGATTTCGCCGCCATTCGCGAGCATTGCATAAAATTTTGCCAGCGCCGACGCACTACCGATTCCCCCAAATGAAACAAAATCGCGCGCACGATTCGCCGGTTTATTCATGTCGCTTACGGCATTTAGTCCGTAAGGCGATGTAAATGTTTTTCGCTGCAGAGTATCGGGCTTAGCCAGGTCGCGATAGAAATCCGAGCCGGACGGGCGGTCCGAGCCGGACAGGCGGTATTTCGGCTCCGGCAGGCGTCCAGCTTTCGCCGGATAAACGGTGGCGCATTTGAAATTCAGTTCTTCGGGCAGACCGATCCAGAAATCGAGCGAAAGCGGTTCAGCGAAAATTGTTCGCCAATACTTGGCAATTGAAATTCCACCAACCCTACGGGTGAGCTCGTCGATCAGGAATCCGAAAGTGCGCGCGTGGTATCCATGCGCGCTGCCGGGTGCCCAGAGCGGCTCCTGCTTTTCGAGCGCCCGAATAACCGCGGGATAATCAGTGACCTCGGCATTTTGATCGAGCGCGCAGAGGCCGGCAGAATGCGAAAGCAATTGCGCGAGGGTGATATCCATCTTCCCGTTCTCTCCAAATTCCGGCCAGAATTCCGAAACGCGCCGCTCAATTTTGATTTTGTTCTCCTGGAGCGCGTGGAGAAAACACGCACTGCCGATTCCTTTGGTCGCCGACCAGACGAGCGCAATCGTATCGTCCGTCCAAGGTTGCTCTCGTTTTCGCTCGCCAAATC
>DATELT010000131.1:0-14434 GCA_035276245.1 Chthoniobacterales bacterium | reverse complement strand
CGCAAATGGTATCGAAGAAACGAAAACTCTTCGCCGCTTCCTCCGGGCCATCGCGATCAAGAATCGCCTGACGCACTCTTCGTTGCACTTCTTCGGTCTCGCCACGCAACATCGTGGTTTGATTAGCCACGCCGACGGTTTTCAAATGCACATCGGGATCGAACCCGGCAGAGTGCGCACCGCGGAACTTGTCGAGAAACTCCTGCTTATCACCGCCGTTCCGGATGTAATTGCAGACGTAATCAGTATCGGCCAGCGTCAACACGACCAAGTAATGACCTTTGCCGTCACCAAGTGCACGTGAACTGGTAGCCTTGGTCTCCTCGTGCTCGGCCTTGCCGTGAATGATCGAAGTCACACTCTCGCTCGCATATTTGCGCACCCGTTTCCAAACGCTCATGACGTCGCCACAAGTAGTGTCAACAATCTGGCAACCGTGGTCCTTTATCTGCTGCAAAATTGATAGCTCCGTTCCAAATGCAGGCAGGATAACGACGTCATCAGGCTGCAATTCGGAAATGTCGGCCTGTTTGTTTCGACCGATCAGGTTTTTGATCCCGAGTGAAGAAATTTGCTCGTTCACCTCTGGGTTGTGAATGATTTCACCGACGATGAAGAGACGACGGTCCTTAAAAACCTTGCGCGCGGCATAGGCCAGATCAATGGCGCGCTCGACTCCGTAGCAAAATCCAAATTGCTTCGCCAAGCGCACTGTGACGTCGCCCATAGAAATAATCCCACCATTGCGTCGCACACCATCAACGACATCGCTGCGATAATGTGATTCCACCTGTTCCTGCACCGCCGCCATCACGTCGGGCGTGCGCAGGTTAACTTTTTCACGGGCACTAGTGCCGCTGGATATCAGATTTGTACTCACAAATTCTCTTCGCGGTTGACCGCGTAGTCGCGTGGCCGCGCTATTCCACTAGAAGCGGGCCATTCGGCTTCTGAAATGCTGCTGAACTAACCATGACATGCGGATCAGGGTCCGGTGCGCGCGAATCATCCACCCGCTGCACCTTTGGACCAAGCGACGCGTCTTCTGGTTGCGTCTCGGCGATAGAGACCGGCGTACCCACACGAACCAACGCATAAAATTTCGGCGCCGCTTCACCATGTAAACGAATGCAACCATGCGTTCGCGGAGTCGGGTGGACAAAGCCCTGATGAAATCCGTAGGCCGGCGCGAACTCACACCAGAATCCCATCGGATAACCAACATAGCGACCCGGAACATTCGAACCGGCCTCAGCAGGCACTACGTGATCACCCTGTACCCGGAACCCATATGAACCCGAACGTTTGTCTTCCTCTTTCCGATAAATGGTGAAATGTCCGCGCGGTGTTGGCTTGGACGGTATCCCGACACTACACGCTACCGCCATTAAGCAGCGGTCGCCCTCCATCACGTAGATGTTTTCTTTGGAAAGCGAGACCTTTACCACTACCTTCGATGGATCGTGCGGCTTATATGCTGTTACGTGATAGGGGCCGCCGCCTGCGAGAGGTGTTGTTTCGCAACTGGTGAAAATAAATGGACCGCACAAAACGATCAAAAAACTAAAGCGCAGTAACATTCGCATAATTCCCGGTAACTAATCAGGCTCAGCTGCTTTTTCAACCTCAGCCTGGGTCGTTGCGAGAAAAGGGGTTGCAACATAATGGCGGCGGTGCCATTGGTCTCCTCGCCAGCAAAACCGTCGGGTCCATGAAGGTGTTGACGCGTTTCCCGCATTGTGGGTCTGAGTAGTATGGACTTCCTTGCGCGTCTCTTTGGCCAAAACAGCTTCATGCCACACGGCCATTGTTACCTGTGGGATCCGGGATTGATGCGTCTGCACTTGATCTCGGATTCTCTGATCGCCGCCGCTTATTTCGTCATTCCAATCGCGCTCCTCCTTTTCGTCCGAAAACGCCGCGACCTGCCCTTCAACTGGATGTTTGTTTGTTTCGGCGTCTTTATCGTCGCCTGCGGGATGACGCACGTGATGGAAATCATCACGCTTTGGAAACCTTACTATTGGATTTCGGGAATTGTGAAAGCTATCACAGCTCTGGCTTCTGTTCCGACGGCAATACTTCTCACCCGTCTGATTCCATCGGCGGTAAGTATCCCGGGTCCCGCAGTTTTGCGCGCGGCTAACGAAGCCCTGATCGAACAAACGAAACTTTTGAATCTGATCGTCGTCAGTATGGGTGATGGATTACTGGTGGTTGATCGCGACGGTGCCGCGCTGCTCTCCAACCCGGCGCTGCGCCGCATGCTGGGATTGAAAGAGAATGAAAATGTTCCCAAAAATTGTGCGCGCGACTGCGGATTCTTTCATGCTGATAAAGTGACGCGGATTGAACCGGAGGAGACACCGACTTCACGCGCGGTCGCGGGAGAAAATATTGACGAGGATGAGATTTTTATCCGGCACGGCGCGAACTCGGAGGGTTCATGGGCGCACGTGACCGCACGGGCATTGCGGGACGAGCAGGGGTTCATTCACGGTGCAGTTGGGGTCTTTCATGACATCACGGCGCACAAGCGAGCTGTCGAACAGCAGCAAAATCTTTTGCGCGAACGCGAAGCGCGGGCGGAGGCCGAGGCGGCGAATCGCGCCAAGGATCGATTTCTTGCCGTCCTCGGGCACGAGCTACGCACTCCCCTTACTCCGGTGCTGGCGGGCGTCGAATTGCTGGAACAAAAGATCAACTTTAACGGCGAATTCAAAGCCACGATCGAAATCATTCGGCGCAATATCGAGCTCGAAGCGCGCCTGATCGACGACATCCTCGACCTCACCGCCATCGCGAAGGGGAAAATCAACCTCGATATTGGCACGGTCGACATTCACTCGGCGGTGCGGTGCGCACTCGACATTTTCAAAACTGAGATCGCGCACAAGAAATTGCGCCTTCACACTAACCTCGGCGCGGTTGAACATTACGCCCGAGCCGACGATTCCCGCCTGATGCAGGTTTTTTGGAACGTCATCAAGAATGCGATTAAATTCACGCCAGAAGGCGGGGCGATTCATATCGACTCGGTCAACCACGGTGGAAAGGTCATTGTCCGGGTTAGTGATAACGGTATTGGGATTGAACCGGAACTTTTGCCCCGAATTTTTGATTCCTTCGAACAAGGGGTGCGTCAGGTTCACGCCGGACACGGTGGACTTGGACTAGGGCTTGCCATTTCGCGCGCCATAATCGATGCCCATCACGGGCAGGTAGAGGCAAGCAGTCCGGGCAAGAATCGCGGAACGAGGGTAACGATTTCCCTGGCGACAATTGCCACACCGTCCAGGGCGAAGGAGGGAGACGAGAAAAGCCCGACTGGTCCTTGGCGTCCGATTGAGGAGCCGCAAAAAGCGCGGCTGCGCATTCTGCTCGTCGATGATCACACTGACACCGTAATCACTTTGGGAGCATTATTACGGAACCTTGGCTACGAGGTTGCCTGCGCCGAAACAGTCAAACAAGCGCTCCAGTTGGCGAAAGAGTCAAAGTTCGATCTGCTAGTGAGTGACATTGGATTGCCCGACGGCAGCGGCCACGATTTGATGCGACAGATTCGCGCGAAACAATCCATCGCCGGAATTGCGCTGAGCGGATTCGGGATGGAAGACGATCTGGAAAAAAGCCGGGCGGTCGGCTTTACCCAACACTTGATCAAGCCGATCAACGTCGATCGGCTGCAAGCGACATTGCGCGAAATCGCGCAGAAGCAAGCTTCAAATAGCAATTAACGTAGCGGCTCCTGGTCGACGAAATCCGTAGAAATCATTGGCTGGATATCAATGTAACCACTTCGCCGGGTCGGCAACGAATTGTCAGGTTAATCGGTCGGCAGCAGACGTTGCAATCTTCGATCAAATCCTGTTCGCTTTGCGAAGTATCTACTTCAAGACTGAACGCTTCTCCGCAATGCGGGCAGGTGATATCAGCTGAAACAACATGTTCCATCGGCGTATTTGATTTCGAGTCTTGTAGCGTAATCGCATTGCTTGCCGGTCCAAATCGGCGGCAACCGGAATGGTTGCCATCCAGTTTTTATCAAAATGACTCCGATTTTTTGGCTGCAGCTTCATTGAGTTTGCGAAAGTGCAGTTGCTGAACACGGCGACCGTCACTCTGCGAAATCGTCACCAGATAGTTGTCAATTTGAACATGTTCGCCTGCTTTGGGTAGATGCCCCAGCAGGTGGGTAACGTAACCGCCGATAGTGCTGACATCGGCGCTTTCTAATTCGATTCCCGCCAAATCGCGCAGTTCGTAAAGCGCCAGTGCGCCGTCCACGCTGAATTCATTTTCGTTAATTTCGCGAAACTGTTCTTTTTCGGTATCGAATTCGTCCTGAATATCGCCTACCAATTCTTCCAAAACATTCTCGAGGGTCACCATTCCTACGGTGCCGCCGAATTCATCGACCACGATGGCAAGGTGTGCGTGTTTGTTGAGGAACAGCGAAAGCAATTTCTCCAACGACATCATTTCCGGGACCGGAATCAGTTCGCGCCGGATGCGCAAAAGATCGGGATTCGGATCGCGCATTAATGGCACCAGTTCCTTGATGTGAATCAACCCGATAGTGTTATCAAGATGCCCGCGACAAAGCGGGAAGCGGGTGTGCCGTGAAACAAGCGCTTTTTTAACATTGTCCTCGAAGCTGTCTTCGATGTTCAGGAATACGACCTGGCCGCGGGGCGTCATGATATCGCGGACGACGCGCTCATGTAAATCAAGCGCATTGATCAGGAGATCCTTGCCCATCGGACTAACCTCTTTGGCCTTTGCACTCTCGCTTAGAATTAACCGCAACTCCTCCTCCGAATGCACCAGCTCAGCCTCTCCCCCTGGCCGAACTCGGAAAATGCGCGTCAGAATCCAGTTTGATGACGCATTCAGGAACCAAATGAACGGTTTGAAGATCGCGTAGAAGAGCCGCAAAGGTGGGCTGACGAGAAGAGTGGCTCCCACCGATTTTTGGATTGCCAGTATTTTTGGTGCTTGTTCTCCGAGGACAATATGGAGGGCAGTGATAAAAGAAAAGGCGATCACGAATGAAATAGAAGCCACCAAAGCTTCCGAGCTGATACCCAGGAGCGTGAAGAATGGCTGAAGCATTCGAGCGAGAAAAGGTTCCCCGACCCAGCCAAGCCCAAGACTGGCGAGCGTAATGCCCAACTGACAGGCTGAAAGGTAGGCAGTTAAATTCTCGACAACATGCTGGCTGATACTCGCGCGTTTGTTTCCTTCGCTGACAAGGGTCTGTAACTGACTGTGTCGGACTTTTACCAAAGCGAATTCCGCGGCTACAAAAAAACCGTTAAGTGCCACAAGAGCGGCGATGACCAGTAGTTTGCCGACAATCAATGCAGGGGGCTCCCACTGAGCAAGGGCGCTCACCGCCATCCAAAGCGTGAAAGATGAAAACGTGAAGCTCATTTATCGGACGTACTCAGCGCCCGAAATCCAACCTTCAACCAGTTTACCAGCTCGATTTGGTGACGCCAGGAATGAGGCCGCTGGATGCCAACTCGCGGAAAGTTAACCGGGAAATTTTGAATCGCCGAATAAATGCTCGCCGGCGCCCCGACACCTGGCAACGATTTACCACCCGCGTCGGACTTGCATCGCGAGGTAATTGCGCAAGGCCGGCGTAATCCTTCTTTGCTTTCAGCTCCGCCCGCAACGCAGCATATTTCTTGACCGTCGCGCGCTTGCGTTCGTTGCGGTTGACCCAGGAGGTTTTCGCCATAAAGAAACGCGGAAGCTAGCGGAAAAACAGCGGAAAGCAAATCGGCAGCGCCGCACCGCTGCTGTCCTAACCAAAACCATGTTCCTTTTGCCTCGAAATCAAATCCCGCAAAACCCGGAAGAATTAGCACAGGCGATCGAGGACGGAGTGCGCACTTTTGCCTCCCGTCCGCAAAGGATGGTTGTTGTGCGCGGTGGCGACGCCTCGGCACTAGATTCAATCGCGGTCGATTTATCCGGGGCCAGCATCGATCAGCACCATCGCCCTCCGCCACTCGACCGAGAGGGACCGAGCCCGGCGATGTTGGTGCGCCATATTTATATAGCAGGCGACCCGATCGAACTTCTAGGAAGTGAGTTCAGCTTTCAGTTTGAAGCTTCCAATGCCGACGTCTACCAGAAGCCGCAGCCTGACGGAAAACTTCTACTCATCCTGCATCGAGCCCAGGACGGGAATGTTCGATTCGAAATTTCTCGCGCAGCAGTTGAGACTATGATCATGAGCGCCGCCAGCAAGCTTGCAGAAAAACAAGGCGTCGGAGTCGACAATGCCCAACTCGAGCTAACGCAACATGGGCCGCGTTCGGTCGACGGAAAGCTTACCGTCTCCGCCCATAAACTCATCTTTCATCCTGTGCTCACTCTCGGCGGGACTCTTGCGGTCAGCGACGATTTTGTTGCCACCGTTTCGAATTTGAAATGCCTTGGGCAGGGACCGATTGCCTCGTTGGCTTGCGCCGCGATCAGCCCCGCCTTTTCGCGAATTGAAGGACGCCCTTTCCCGCTCTCCGCCTTACCGCTCGGTGAAATCCAACTCCGCGATATCGCGCTCGACGCCTCCCACGACAAGCTCGTCATTCGAGCGTGCTTCGGATCTTGCTAGGACACCATGTTGATCCGAATTGGTTACGACATTTCATTCGAACTTACAAATTCGACGCCTTTGATCGCAATGCTCTATGTCCATCCCTTACGACGCGACGATTTAGAATCACCTGAGGAAATAAGGGTCGAGCCGAAGCTGCAAGTCCACACTTACGTCGATGCTTTCGGAAATATTTGTGGCCGTTTGCTCGCGCCACCGGGCAGGGTTCGATTTAGTCTTGATACAAGGATCCGGGACAGTGGTGAGCCTGACCCGGAAGCGCCCGAGGCGGTTCAACACAATGTCGAGGACCTGCCAGATGAAACCCTGCGCTTTTTGCTCCCAAGTCGCTATTGCGAAGTAGACAAATTAAATGATGAAGCCTGGAAGCTTTTCGGTCCAACGCGACCGGGCTGGTCCCGAGTACAAGCGATTTGTGATTGGGTGCATGAACACATCACCTTTGGTTATCATTTCGCGGATTCGCAGAAGAGCGCGCTAGAGGTTTATCGCGACGGCAAAGGTGTGTGCCGCGATTTTATGCATCTCGCGGTTACCTTTTGTCGCTGCCTCAATATTCCGGCACGTTATGTCACCGGTTACCTCGGCGATATCGGAGTTCCACCTGCTCCTTACCCGATGGATTTCAGCGCGTGGTTTGAGGTCTTTCTCGGTGACAAATGGCACACCTTTGATGCACGTCATAATCAGCGACGCATCGGTCGTATTCTCATGGCGGTCGGCCGTGATGCTGCTGATGTCGCACTCACGACGAACTTCGGCAGCGCTAAGTTAATCAAGTTTGAGGTGGTAACGGAAGAAGTGAAATAGGCGCGACGGTTGTTGCTGCTGCTCCCACCCGGCCCGCGAAGCGGCCGCTTCAATTACCGCCTGTCGCGCGATGACCCGTATTCTAATCAACCACGCGCACTCCCGTATCAAATCACTCGAACGAAGCCGCGCCATTGTTAGCCGGCGCGATGTGCCCCAACACGTCTCGCAATTGCGCGAAGTCTATCGGCTTAGTCAGATGGTAATCAAACCCGGCGTCGCGTCCGCGCGCGATAGCCTCGTCCTCGGAGTTCGCGGTCAATGCCACGCCCGTGAGTCGCTGGCAGCGTTTCGCTTCACGAATCACATCGCATCCGCTGCCGTCCGGAAGAGCTAGATCGCTCACGATCGCGTCGAAGTGCTTGGCTCTCACGAATGCAAGGGCGCTTTCCACGTTATCCGCGGCCGAGATGGAGTGGCCAAAATGGCCGAGCAAGCCAGTTAAAACACGGCGGGTATCGCCGTGATCTTCGACCACCAGTATCTGCAAGGTCATAACTCCGGGAAAGTAAGCCGTGGCCACGAGTGCCTCGCGTCAACTACCACAATCGAAGCAAGTGGCCTCTGCGGTTGGGCGGCGGACAGAAAATTCTCGGAGAGCATCAGCCGGATTGCGTAGCTGGATACCTGAGGGTGGCGCGACCTCAGCCTCTCACCAGCAGGAACCGGCAACGGCCAAACGTTACCCCTAGAAGTCTCCCTTTGCCTTTATTGCGGCAGCGGCGGCTCAGGCACCGTCTTTTCGACTTTGGGCGCTGCGACCTTGGGTTTAGGCTTCGGCGTCGCAGCGGGGCTAGGCGAAGGACGCACGCGGTTTTGGGCCGTTAAGCCCAGATGCTGGGCCTTGTGTGTATCGATGAAATTTTTGAGTTCCGGCGAAGCAGCTTGTGCGCGCATCCGGTCATAAAACATCGTGTAATAGAGGCGCAGCTGCTGGCGCTTTGCCAGATCGGTCTTCATCTTGTCCGCCTTGGTTCGTGCCGCGACCAGATCAGAATCGTTAATGATCCGGTTTGAGAGCTCTCTCCATTGCGCATGCAGCCGCGCTTCGTCCGCTGCTTTTCCCAGCGATGTTTGCTTGAAGGCCTGATCCAATTCATCGATAGCGGGAATACGCGGCGCCGGTCCTTCGATCGATGGGGTTGAAGAAATCTGCGGCGTCGCGCTTGCTTGCGGAATTGCCGAACTGGAAACTGCAGCCTGGCCGAAAGCAGACACCGGCAGGGCTAGAAGCAGGACTGGGATCAAGGAGGATTTCATCTAGTCGAAAGGAGCTGCGACCTGCCGCCGCGGCGACCCGTCCTGCTCAAGACGATCTAATTCGTCACGTCCACGGCCAGACTTGTAATAGAGTTCTCTTTGCACGGCTTCACGACGCGTTGAAAAGATTTCAGTGTGAATCAGGCTCCAAGATACGCCATGCTTTGTCGCTTTCACCTGTCCGGTATTGTGGCGATGAAGACGCTGACGGAGATCTTCGCATGAGCCAACATAGCGTCGGCCGGTTTTTTGGCTCCGCAGAATGTAACAATGAAACATGGCGACAAACAGCAATCGGGGCGACAGGATTTGAACCTGCGACCTCGTGGTCCCAAACCACGCGCTCTACCAAGCTAAGCTACGCCCCGTGGATTCATGATCGCTATCACGTACCTTGTCGGAACGCATGTGAAATCTGTGCGAGCGACCTGTCGCCGCGGCGACCGCTCTACCAAGCTAAGCTACGCCCCGGGGATATTGTTCGGTATCATTAGCACGCATCCTGACCAGTTGCATTTCGCAACTGCAAAGATCGCTCGTCATTCGTCATTTTCGCGGGTCGTAGCCAAGATTTGTTGCCAGTCGCTTCTCAACCGTCTCGACCGGCTCACCGCGTCGGCTGGCATAATCCTCCACTTGATCGCGTCCAATCTTTCCGACGCCAAAATACTTCGCTTCCGGATGCGAAAAGTAAAGTCCGCTGACACTCGCACCAGGATGCATTGCGAACGATTCCGTGAGCTTGATTCCCGCATTCTTCTCGGCGTCCAACAAATCGAATAGCGTCCGCTTCTCGGCATGATCGGGACATGCGGGATAACCGGATGCCGGTCGGATCCCACGATATTTCTCCCGAATTAAGTCCTCTGTTCTCAGGTTTTCATCGCGACCAAATCCCCAGGCGTTGCGGGCAAGTTTATGCGCATATTCCGCAAAGGCTTCCGCCAGCCGATCCGCCAATGCTTTCAACAGAATTGCATTGTAATCATCGTGTTCGGCTTTGAATTTTGCCGCGACTTCGTCTGCACCCATACCTGCAGTCACAGCGAACCCGCCAATGTAATCCTGTTGCGACGCGACATAATCGGCCAGGCAATGATTGAATTGCCCCTGCGGCTTGCGCATTTGTTGACGCAGGAAATTCAAAGTCGTCAGCCGACACGACCGCGCCTCATCTGTAAAAAGCTCAACGTCGTCACCGATTGCATTAGCCGGCCAGAATCCGATTACTCCGCGGGCCTGCAGCAAATCTTGATTAACAATTTTTGCTAACAACTCTTGGGCATCATCAAATAATTCACGCGCCTGTTTGCCGATAGCGGCGTCATCGAAAATCGCCGGGTAACGCCCACGCAATTCCCAAGTATGAAAAAACGGCGACCAATCGATAAAAGAGATCAGCGTTTCCAAAGCAATCGTTTGGCCAGTGCAGTCTGCTAGCCTGTTCGCCTCGGCAGCCTGCCGGGACGAATCCGATGTCGAAAACACCTGCAGACCCAGAAGGTCCGGCTTCGGCGGCTGGTAAACGCTCCAGTCGATCGTGGTGCGATTGTCTCGTGCTTGCGCAATCGTCAACAATTGCCGCTGGTCGACTTTTGCCGAATGTTCCGCGCGCAAACGCTCGTAATCCGCACGCGTTTCGTCACCAAACGATTTGGCCAGCTTAGGATTACTTAGCTTGTTGACCACGCCGACCGCGCGCGAGGCATCGAGCACATGCACTGTGCTTGATTTATAATGCGGTGCGATTTTTACGGCGGTGTGGGCGCGGCTGGTTGTTGCTCCCCCGATTAAAAGTGGGACGCGAAAATTCTCGCGCTCCATTTCCTGCGCCACATGCACCATCTCATCAAGTGACGGCGTAATCAGTCCGCTCAGGCCGATTACATCAGCCTTTACCGCGCGCGCAGTTTCCAGAATCTTCGCCGCCGGCACCATCACTCCGAGATCGATCACGTCGTAGTTGTTACATTGCAGCACGACGCCAACGATATTTTTGCCGATGTCGTGAACGTCGCCTTTGACGGTAGCCATGACGATGCGCGCCTGCGGTTTCGCGCCTGTCGTTTTCTCCGCTTCCATGAATGGCATCAAATAGGCCACGGCTTTTTTCATCACCCGCGCGGATTTCACTACCTGCGGCAAAAACATCTTGCCGGCACCGAATAGATCGCCGACCACACTCATCCCGGCCATGAGCGGGCCTTCAATGACTTGAAGCGGTTTGGAAAATTTGCAGCGCGCTTCTTCAGTGTCAGTTTCGATAAAATCGACGACGCCGTGGACGAGCGCGTGCTTTAGCCGTTCCTCGACTGGAGCAGAACGCCAGGCTTTTTCCTGCACCGGCCCTTTCACTTTCGCTTGCACTCGTTCAGCGAAGTCGACTAACCGCTCGGTAGCATCAGCGCGCCGATTTAACAGCACATCCTCGACACGCTCGCGCAATTCGGGCTCGATCTCTTCGTAAACGGCAAGCTGACCTGCATTCACAATTCCCATGTCCAAGCCGGCACCTATGGCGTGATACAAGAACGCAGCGTGCATGGCTTCGCGGACGGCATTATTCCCGCGAAACGAAAACGAAATGTTACTGATTCCCCCGCTTACCCGGGAGTTAGGCAAGTTGTCCTTGATCCAACGCGTGGCCTTGATGAAATCCACCGCGTAATTGCGGTGCTCTTCCAGCCCGGTGGCAACTGTGAGCACGTTCGGGTCGAAAATGATATCGCTGGCCGGGAAATTCAGCTGCTTTGTTAACAAATGGTAGGCACGCTGGGAAACTTCGATCCTCCGTTCAAAGGTGTCGGCCTGGCCTCGTTCATCAAAAGCCATCACGATTACGGCCGCGCCGTAACGACGGATCAGCAGCGCCTGACGCAGGAATTCCTCCTCGCCATTTTTGAGCGAGATCGAATTCACCACACTTTTCCCCTGCGCACATTTCAACCCCGCTTCAATCACGCTCCATTTCGAGCTGTCGATCATGACTGGTACACGCGCGATATCCGGTTCGCTGCTAACGAGATGTAGGAAATGTGTCATAGCCGCTTCGGAATCGAGCATTCCTTCGTCGAGATTGATGTCGATGATATTGGCTCCATTAGCGACCTGCTGTCGCGCAATCGCAACGGCACCGTCGAAATCGCCGGCCAAGATTGCTTTCGAAAACTTCGGCGAACCAGTGACATTAGTGCGCTCACCAATGACGACGAAGCCAAAATCGGGCGTGATGTTGAGCGGTTCGAGGCCGGAGAGAGCCAGAGGAATAGCCGATTGCGGATTGTCGATCGCGGATTCCTCCCGCACGGAATCGCTCTCTTTTACACGCGCGGCTTGTGGCACCGACCGCGGTGGTAGCTCACGAGCGGACCGGGCGAATGCCGCGATGTGTGCCGGCGTAGTTCCGCAACAACCACCGACCATGTTCAGCCACCCGTTGCGCGCCCATTGCAACACTTTCGGCGCAAACGTTTCCGGTGTTTCCGGAAATCCCGTCTCGGACAGCGGGTCAGGCAGTCCGGCATTTGGATAGGCGCTGATAAAGTTTGGCGCGACGCGTGCCAGCTCCTCGATGAACGGATTCATCTCATCGGGGCCGAGCGAGCAGTTCAATCCCACCACCAGCGGATCCGAGTGCGCGATAGAAGTGAGGAACGCCTCCAGAGTCTGACCACTTAGAGTGCGGCCGGATCGATCCGTAATCGTGCCCGAGATGAGCAACGGAATCGCTCGACCATTTTTCTCGAACGCTTCAGAAATTGCGACCAATGCCGCTTTGGCGTTCAGAGTGTCGAAAATCGTTTCAACCAGTAGGACATCGACGCCGCCACCAAGTAACGCGTCGATCTGGTCACGATAACTCCGTTTAATTTGGTCGAAGGTCACGGCGCGAAATCCGGGATCATTCACATCAGGCGATAGCGACGCAGTCACGGGCAGGGGGCCGAGTGCTCCGGCAACAAAGCGCGGCACGCCGGTTTCGTCGCTGACGTGATCGGCCGCCTCGCGTGCCATGCGAGCAGCGATGTCGTTTATTTCGCGGGTCGTTTCCCTCAGGCCAGCATCATCTACTACTCGATCAAAGAACTCGGGGTCTTTGCGACCATTGTTCGGTTTGCCCGCAAAAAGAAATTCATGCAACCCGATGGTAGTCGCGCTGAAAGTGTTGGTTTCGATCACATCCGCACCGGCATGCAAATATTCTTCATGGACCCGCCCAACCGCTTCGGGTTTCGTCAGAAGCAAAAGTTCGATTGCGCCTTTGAGGTCTTTGCCTTTCCAATCGCGAAAACGTTCGCCACGATAATCGGTCTCGGTCAGACCGAGTCGCTGCAGCGTGGTCCCCATCGCGCCGTCGAGGACAACGATGCGTTTGCGCAGAAGCGCGGCCAAGGGATGCGACAGGTGTGACACAGAGGAAAAGAAACCGGTTTTCGCTCTTTCTTCAAGAAACAAATTGACGCATCATGATATGTAGATGCGTTGTACTGATCACCCATCGCACTCGGGGATCCCCGCGGGCCCTTAACCCCGTCGCACCGGAATCCCTCGCATTCGCTCGGGGCTCGACTTCCGAAGAGACATGCTTCCGCATGTCCTAGATGCGCGTCCCTTCGTTACCGCGCGCGTAAATTCGCCAAAAACGGTTTCCCACTTCGCGCCAGTTTTTCTTCCAGCCGCTCCGTGCAATCGCAGTCGCAACATGCCCAAGGTTCGGTCCCATTTTCGTGCCGGCAATTGCGGCGCGAATGTGCATCCTTCACCGACAACAGGTCGAAATATTCCTCCCAATATGGGCGCTCTTCGGCGAGGGGCGGGTCGCAAAAACACGTTTCCACCCAATGCGCCTGGCCCTTGGCGTCGACGCGCGCCGTCTCCATATCATATAGGTATTCGTCGCCGGCGATCGATCCGCTACCGAGCGTGCGATCCGCGATCGCTTTGGCCAACGCATCCGCGTGTTCCGCTCTGACCCGCGCCTTTACGAGATAACGCATCACGAGATTTAAACGCGATTCTCGCGATTTCCAAATTGGCGTGATTTCATAACTACGATGGAGGCACTGCGTTTATTCAAATCTTTGAGTCGGCCGCAGCGCAAGACGTTCATCGCCTGCTTTCTCGGTTGGACACTTGACGCGCTCGATTTCTTTCTCCTCACATTTGTTCTTTCGCCGGTAGGGAAAGAATTCAACAGAAGCATCGAGCAAGTCACATTTGCCATCACCCTCACGCTGATGATGCGTCCGGTCGGTGCGCTCATTTTCGGATGGCTGGGGGATCGATTCGGCCGACGCATCCCGCTCATGATCGACATCGTGTTCTATTCGGTTGTCGAATTGCTCACAGCCTTCGCCCCAAACTTCGAGACATTTCTTTTTTTGCGCGCCTTGTTCGGTATTGGGATGGGCGGCGAATGGGGACTGGGGGCATCACTGGCGATGGAATCGTTGCCGACGCATACGCGCGGGTTGTTCTCAGGAATTTTGCAGCAAGGCTATGCGTTCGGTTATCTCCTGGCCGCACTGGTCTACTGGATCGTGTTTCCGCTGTTCGGTTGGCGAGGATTGTTCGTTGCAGGTGCGTTTCCGGCTCTGCTCGTCATCTACATTCGCGCGCACGTGCCTGAGTCCCCCGTTTGGGAACGTGATCGCGCCAGCGGAAAAACCACAAGGGTCGATCTGGGTCGACTTCTCAGGGAACACGGCGCTCTTTTAATTTATGCGG
>DATELT010000130.1:0-2227 GCA_035276245.1 Chthoniobacterales bacterium | reverse complement strand
AAACATGAGCGGGATGGTCGCGCGCCCGCAGGGATTTTTAGGATCGGCGAAGTTTTTACCTACGATGCCACCCTGCCGTCAGGCGCAGATTATCCATTTCATCAGGTGACGGAAGCCGATGTCTGGAGTGACGATCCGCGTTCGCCTAATTATAACCGGCACATTGTTATCGATCCGCGAAATCCGCCGGATAATTACAGCCACGAAAAAATGCGAGGCGGGGATTTCGCGTATCGCTGGCTGGTCGAAATACGGCACAATTCCGATCCGCCAGTGCCGGGCGATGGCAGCGCCATTTTCTTTCACATTCGTCGCGGAGTGAATCGGCCGACGACTGGTTGCACGACAATGGCAGAACCGGATCTGGTGCGGCTTGTTAGTTGGTTGCGTGCGCCTAAACGTCCCTGCTACGTGTTGCTGACGAAGGCGGATTATGCGGCGAAATGGCAAAGCTGGAATCTGCCTACGCCGGAATTGGTGGGATTGGAAGGACGCGCTTCTGCGCGGCCAGGACGAGCAGAAGCTCGTCCCTACCGCGATTTTCCAGCGCGATGGCTCATTACAGCGATTTCGCCTTAAGTAGCTTCCAGGATTCCAAAAACCCCGGGGCAAAATCTTCCGGTTTATTTGCCACCCATCGCTCCACGATGTCGACTGGAACGAACTCGAGCGCGCTAATTTCCTCTGACGGATAACGAAACGGCCCGTTATGCTCGCCGCGATAAACGACGACGAATTCCTGTCCGGTCTTTTCCGACGCGGGCAGCTTGCCGATTGATCGAAGCTGTGCGGTGACGCCTAATTCCTCATCCAGTTCACGGTGTGCGGTTTCATCGTACTGTTCGTTAGCTTCTACGTGACCGGCTGCGCTCGAGTCCCAGAGCAGGGGATGCCGGTCTTTCCATGGGGAACGCTTTTGTAGAAGCAAGTCCCCAATCTCGTTAAAAATCAGGATGTGGACGGCGCGATGGCGCAAGTTATTCTCATGCACCTCTGGCCGGGTAGCAGTGCCGATTTCTCGATCATTTTCGTCAACAATCGGAAAGCGCTCAGCGCCCGCTTGCCCTGCTGGCTTCATAGCATGCGGCGCGATCAGGTTTGCCAGCTCGATCCATTGTTCACGCGAGAGCTCTTCGGCGCGCGCGGTCAACGGGGCACGAATTTTCCTGCCGACGTTTTCCCAGTTATCGACCTCGGCCGCGAGTAAGTTCCGCAGTTGTTTTCGCCGTTGCGAAAATCCGTGCTTCACAATCTCACGAAAGACGTTGTAATCGGAAATTCCGGCTTGCCTTTCGTCGCGCGGCGTGAAACGAACAATCGCCGAGGCGACCTCGGGTTGCGGAACAAAAACCGTCCGCGGAATTTTTCGAAGATATTCGACGTGGTGATGAAGTTGCAGCCGCAAGGTGAGCGCGCCATAATCAGCGGTTCGCGGTTTCGCGGAGAGTCGTCGTGCCATTTCATCCTGTAACATAAACAATCCCAATGAGATGTGGCTCGGAAAATCAACGAAGTGCAATAGCAACTGACTCGCAACATAGTACGGAAGATTCCCAATCACTTTGACATTGCGTTCCGGAAAAAGAATTCGCGTGTCGAAATCAAGCGCATCGCAATGGCGAATTTCGCAATTCGAATCCGAAAATTTTTCGGCCAGGAAATCGACGAGCCGCGCATCTTTCTCCAACGCGAGCAAACGCGCGCCGCGCCGCAGGATCTCACCGCTGAGTGCGCCAAGGCCGGGCCCAATTTCCAAAACAAAATCTCCAGCGCCAATGTGAGCTTGCTGGACGATCCAGCGTGCGAGGTTTTGATCGTGTAAAAAATTTTGCCCGAGCTTTTTTGCTGGACGCACGCCAGCCTGAACGAGTGCTGTTCGAATTTGTGACAGGTTCACAGTGCGTATCACAAAAACGGTCGGGGAAGAGACGGACTGTTCACAAAATCCTGTGAACAAAATGCGGGGAGGGGAATCGATTTGTACACAAGTTATTCACATGTCCAAGCTGGACGTGTTTTATCATTTCAGCTGCAGCTTCGCGGATTTTCGACGTTTCCGTCCCTTTAAGTAGGTGCGTCGTGCTTCCCCAATCGTGACGCCCTCCAGGAAATAGGCGGACGCAGCGTGTCCAATGGCGAAGGTCCCGGCGCCTGCGACCATTCCGCAGACTACATTTCCCCAGCCAGGAAAGAATTTCAGAAGCGCACGCGCGCTTTCGCGCAACAG
>DATELT010000129.1:0-4422 GCA_035276245.1 Chthoniobacterales bacterium | reverse complement strand
TCGCAGTAATTAGGTTAGAGATCAGAGCGAGCGTGCGGGCGTAATTACGCGTCGCGCTAACCAGAAGCGCGCCGACAAGCGGAATAACTATTAAACTAGTGATTAAGCCAGCCATGCGTAGAGGACGAGCAGGAGGAGCATCCCTATGGCGATCGCGCCAAGGTACGCCTGGATTTGGCCGGAATGGCCCGCTGCGATTAATCGACCGAATCGACGCGCGCCAGTCGTAGTATCATCAACGCGGGCATTGATGGCGTGCTCGTCAAAACCTTTGCTCAACATGGCAAAGGCCCGAGCCATTCCGGAGATCAGGTTGACCAGGCCATCCCAGAAATATCGGTCCAGAAAGTCGGACAGACGCGCGATTAGTCGACTGAAAGCGATGAAGGTGCGTTCGTAGAATTCGTCGATCCACATTTTGTGGCCGAGAAACCGGA
Source organism: Chthoniobacterales bacterium (assembly GCA_035276245.1). Classification (GTDB taxonomy): domain Bacteria; phylum Verrucomicrobiota; class Verrucomicrobiia; order Chthoniobacterales; family UBA10450; genus AV69. The sequence continues at coordinate 3,985 of DATELT010000129.1, read as the reverse complement.
ACAGGCCGGGTTGGGCCCGCGCCAACGGATCAGTTTCTCCGGCATTACGATACATCAACCAGCCAAGCCCAATGCCCGCGGCGACCAGGACGAGCGACAGAAAAAGCATCGGCTGAATCAGAATGCCCAGATCAAGACGGGCCGATTCTCCGTTGAGATAGCCGTGCAGCCAGGGCCAGGCTGGCGTGAGAAAAATCGCCAAGACGATCGAGCAAGCCGCAAGAATAATTAACGGCATTGTCATTCCTGGCGCACTTTCGTGCGAATCTGAGGTTTCACGCTTGCGGCCAAAGAAGACGTAAATCATTTGCCGCGTCATATAGAGCGCGGTGAGGATGACGCCGGCGAGCATCAGGTAATGGGGCAGATGCGAGGGCGGCCACTCTGCGGTGCGGTGGAGGATTTCTTCTTTGGTCCAGCCACCGGCAAAGAAGAATGGTACTCCGCTCAGATTCATCATGCCGATGGCGTAGGTAAGAAATGTCACCGGCATGATCCAGCGCAGGCCGCCCATTTTGCGAATGTCCTGTTCGTGATGAAGGCCGTGAATTACAGAGCCGGCGCCAAGGAAGAGGAGCGCTTTAAAGAAGCCATGCGCAATCAGATGCATAATACCGGCCGCAACCCCGCCGACTCCGAGTGAGACCATCATCAATCCGAGTTGTGAGACAGTGGAATAAGCGAGAATGCGTTTGATATCGAACTGCGCCAAGGCGATGAGCGAAGCCATTAACGCCGTCACGACACCGATCGATACGACCACCGTGAGTGACGGCGTCACCCCGTTCACTGCGTTCAACGAGAATACTGGATAGACACGCGCGACAAGGAATACACCGGCTGCCACCATGGTAGCAGCGTGAATCAACGCGCTGACCGGCGTCGGCCCTTCCATCGCATCGGGCAGCCAGATGTGGAGTGGGAACTGTCCGGATTTACCGACAGCGCCGCAAAAAATCAGGAGAGCAATGAGAGTGACGCTCGACCCAATTTTCAGCAGACCACTCGGCTCCAAGGCGCCGTTGCCTTCATCATAAAAGAGAAGTGTGCCGCTGGCGTGATACAACCAAAGAATGCCCAAGAAGAACCCGAGATCGCCAATGCGCGTAGTAATAAAGGCTTTTTTTGCTGCGGCGGCGGCACTCGGCCGCTCGATCCAGAACCCGATGAGCAAATACGAAGCAAGTCCAACCAGTTCCCAACTAACAAAAAGTAGGAGCAGGCTGTTTGCGATGACCACTCCGAGCATTGCACCGGAAAAGAAAGAAAGATAAGCGAAGAAGCGGGTGAAGTTTTTGTCGCCCGCCATGTAGCCGACGCTGAAAACAAAAATGCAAAGACCGACCAATGTGATCATGATGAGCATAGCAGCAGCGAGTGGATCGAACACCCAGCCGAGACGAAGTGCCTGGTCGCCGAAGGTAAACCAGGTGAAATTCTGAACAGCGCGGAAGCCCGGAGTTCGCAACGTCGGCAGAAACACCAGGATCGAGGATCCGAGGGCGATGATTTGACCGATGATTGCAAGCCCGGCGGCGGTGGCCCGGCGTGAGTTCGATAAGAATAGAATCAGGATCGAAAACGCCAGCGGCACCGCAGGAATCAGCCATATATTGGTGAGGATCGAGTGGCTCATTTTGGCGGCGACAGCAGACAACATCCAACGCCTAGCGTCCAACGTTCAACGCCCATTGAAGAAGGATGCAGGCGAGTCGCGTGAGTCGGGAACTTGGTGGTCGGAGCCATCATGATTTTGTCGCCGCAGAGAGCTAACGGGAAACAGCTAAAGTTAGATCGTGCTGAACGCTCCTGTCTGAATTGGACATTGGGCGTTGAGCGTTGGGCTTTGGATGTTTGCTTATCGCGACTCATCCTTTGAGCTGATTTAGTTGATCGACGTCGGTGCTGCGGTAGTGCCGGTAGATAGCGATAACAAGGGCAAGCCCGACCGCGGCTTCTGCCGCAGCGATGGCGATGGAGAAGATTGCGACCATTACTCCAACCGGTGGTTGTGGCTGCGGACCGAATCGCCAGAAGGCGATGAAGTTTAAGTTCGCGGCCGCGAGCATCAGCTCGATCCCGATTAAAATGAAAATGGCGTGACGCCGGCTGAGCGCGGCAAGCAGGCCGATCGAGAACAGCGCGCTTGAGATGATAAGAAAGAGTTGGAGGGTTGGGGTCATGTGGTTTCGTTAAAACGTTAAAAATTTTAAATTGGTAAATAGATAGCTTTGATTTTGAGTTCTGTTTTAACTTTGTAACTCCATTTAACTATTTAACGTTTCTGTTCTCTTCCATCACCAAAATGAGGGCGCCGATGAGTGCGACAGTGAGGACAAGGCCGACACATTGCAGCGGCCATACGTAATTCGTCATCAGTGCTTCGCCGATTTCTTTCACCGTGAGTGACTCGAATTGCGGCGCGGGAAGTCCGAGCGATGTCGTGTTCAAAATTATCCAGAGCAGTCCCCCGAAGACGGCAAGCGCAACAATCACGCCGCCCCAGTTAATGCGGCGATCGCTAACGATATCGCGACGCGTCAGTAGAATAGTAAAAACGATGAGGACTGCGACCGCCCCGATATAAACAAAAACCTGGACCAGGCCGACGAACTCGGCGTCTAACAAGAAAAAGTACGCCGCTATGCCGATGAAGACGAGTACCAGACTAAGGGCAGCATGGATAAGTCTTGGAAGCGTCGCGGCGGCGAGCGCCCCCGAGAGAGTGATGATGGCAATGACCAGGAAAGCGATGCTGTTCATTCGGGAGACCAGCCGGCAAGCGGAGCGCTTGCCCTACAATGGCTGTTGCGAACGGCGTTATTCATTCGGCGAAACGATAAGTGCGCCGGGCAAATTTCTTTCGCGTCTCGAGCAGCCACGAAAGTGTAAGATAAACAATTGCGATCACCGCCAGCGACCACAGCCAGCCCGCCAAGCCGCGCCCCTGGTAATGCCAGACGGCGGCGGCAACAATGCAGGTGAAGGCCATCGGCAGCATGAATTTCCAAGCGAAGTTCATGATTTGATCGACGCGCGTGCGCGGCAGCGTCCCGCGGACCCAGATGTAAATAAAGAGAAGCACACTCAGTTTGAGAAAAAACCAAACATACGATGGAATGAAGTCGAGCACGGCAATCGGTGCGTGCCAGCCGCCGAGAAACAGAGTCACGGCGAGACCACTGATCGCGAACATCCCGAAATATTCCGCCAGAAAAAAGGTGGCGTATTTGAACCCGGAATATTCCGTCATGTGACCGGCGACGATTTCGGACTCGCCTTCCGGGACATCGAATGGGGTGCGGTTGGATTCGACCAAACCCGAGACAAAAAACAGAATGAAGCCAGCCGCGCCCCAAGGCGTAGTGACAAACCAATGCGGCACAATTCCGAATGAATAACCAGCTTGCGCGGCGACAATCGCATCAGGCGAAAGCGCGCCGGTGACCATTACCACGGGGAGCGTAGTCAGGATAAGCGGCAATTCATAGCTCACCATTTGCGCAATGGCGCGCATTGCGCCCAGCATGGAAAATTTGTTGTTGCTACCCCAGCCCGCCATGAAGACGGCCAGCTCGGTGGTTGAACCGACGGCGAAGAAAAACAGGATCCCGCCGTCGATCGCGAACGGCGTCATGTTTCGCCCGTAGGGAATGACGCCAAGGGTGAGGATGGCGGTGGCGGCCACGAGGATGGGCGCGAGAAAATGCATCACCTTGTCGGCCCGGGCCGGCACCACGTCTTCCTTGATTAACATTTTAATGCCATCAGCTACCGGCTGAAAAAGCCCGAACGGGCCAACGCGATTTGGCCCGTACCGATTTTGCATGCGGCCCAAAATTTTTCGCTCCAAAACAGAGATCGCAGCGAAGAGCGTGAGGAAGAAAGCGAGCAATGTCGCGATGTTAATCAGCGCAGACGCAATTTGAATCAGCCAATCGGGCGCACCGTTTAACAACGACAGTACCAATCCCTTGGCGTGAAT
>DATELT010000128.1:0-5499 GCA_035276245.1 Chthoniobacterales bacterium | reverse complement strand
TGTCTCTTTGGTGAACCCTCTACCAGGCCCCACTCAAGGTTCAGTTCCGTCGGCTTTCCCGCCTGCGCTATTATACTCGCACTCGCAGCTTTAATTGATCCGTGGACAAGCGTTACTTTGTAAGCGGTGCCAGCTGTCAGGCCATCGCAAAAGTAATGTCCCTTAGCGTCAGTCGTTATCGTCTTTGCAAACTTCCCATTTTTCGCCTCGATCCGTACCTGAGCGTTTCTGATTGGATGGCCGTCAGGAGTCCTTACAATCCCCTCAAGCGCGCCCCCGGCCCAAGCCAATCCGCTCGAAATCCACAGCAATAAACAGAATGCGATAAATCTCATAATTCACCTCGAGCCGATAATAAACGAAACCTGTTGAGCCAGGCAAGGCTTATCACCGTTCGAGTAGCTCCTTTGGCAATAATGGCCCGAAAATTGGCGGTTTTTGCCGGTTGCGCTTGCAGGCAGAGCGCACCCGCGTCTCTATCAAATGAGTCTAACTGCAATCGGGCGCGATCGAGCTCGGCTCAACTCTCAGCTACTTTAGGTTTGCCGACTACGATCAAAGCATGGGCCGGGTACCACTCATTTCGAGCTGCCTTGCGTACTCTCGTCCCATTACCACAACATCATTGTCATGGCGCTCGATAACACGCCCGTTTTCATCGAGCTCCGCCCAGTGACCCGCGCCAACATGGGTTCCCGCTGGTTGGTCCGGAATCCAGACCATATGTTTATTTGCGGATCTGTTCCCCGGGCGCAGATAGAAGCTGAGTTCCGCCGGCTTGTCTGCGCCAGCGCGGACATTCAGGAGGGATGCCTTGATCGACCCGTCGACGATAAGCGTCAAACGGTAGTCAGTGCCAATAGCCAGGCCATCGGAGAAATAATGTCCTCTGGCATCGGACTTGGTCGCCTTTACAAGATTTCCATTTTTCCCTTCAATCCGGATCTCGGCGCCTTCAATCGGATTTCCGCGGGAATCACTCACAGTTCCCTGGAGTGCGCCGGCCCAAACCAATCCACTCGAAACCCACAGCAACAAACAGAACGCGATAGTTTTCATAGTCACCTCTAATCTAAAGAAGCCAGAATCCATTCAGCCGGGCAAGTTCCAGTGGGCTTTTAGACCGTGCCACCTTCACATTTTCGACCATACCACTTTCCAGTCTTCACACACCGCGTTGCGTAGGTGACCAGATGAATTTGTGCATCTGCAATTGAAAACGTGCTTCCAGATTGTCGGCGAGCATCCATTCCACAATTTCGCGCGGGTCGATCCGGCCAAAAATCGGGGAAAACAAAACGGCATGACAGCGTGCGGCGAGATTGTATTCGCGCATTTTTTTGCACGACCATTCGTAGTCTTCTCGTGACCCAACGACGAACTTCACTTCGTCGCGCTTCGTCAAATGTTCAATGTTGGACCACAAATTGCGTTCACATTCGCTGCTCCCGGGAGTCTTCAAATCCATGATCCGATGCACCCGCGGATCGACCTGGGAAATATCGTGTGCGCCGCTTGTTTCCAGGAGCACGGTTTTTCCAGCGTCAGCCAGCGCGGTCATCAAAGGCAGAACGTTTTTTTGCAATAACGGTTCGCCGCCGGTGATCTCGATCAATGGGCAATTGAATTTCACAACCTCTGCCACTATCTCAGGCACCGTCCTTTTTTCGCCCTCATAAAACGCGTAAGCGGTGTCGCAATAATTGCAGCGCAGATCGCAGAACGTCAGTCGCACGAACACGCAGGGGAGTCCGGCCCACGTGCTTTCACCCTGAATCGAGTGATAAACCTCGTTCACTGTGAGCGTCTTCGTTCGAGGTTCGGTGGTGGTTTTCATTGAAAATGGAGTAGCAAATGGATGGCAAACCATACCATAACCGCTCCGGTGATCGCTTCAGTAGCGTTTGCTAGTTCGGGCGGGCGAAGATATGTGCCCCGAATTTGAAATCCGGCTGTTTACAAGTGCGCTCAGTGTCATCGTTTCAAGCGGACTGATTCTGCGCTAAGAATGCCAGCGATGTCGGAACGAATCGAACGCCTTTTTGTCCGGTGCCGGGACGAGAAGCGCGCCGCCTTCATTCCCTACATTTGCGCAGGCGATCCAAAGTTTGCGCGCACGGTGGAAATTGCGGTGGCTCTGGAAGAGGCGGGAGCGGATGTACTCGAGCTCGGTGTTCCGTTTTCCGATCCATTGGCGGACGGCGTCGTCAATCAACTCGCCGCTCAACGCGCGCTTGAGGCCGGTGCGACTGTTGCGGGAGTACTGAAATGTGTGCGTGAGATTCGCAAGACGTCTGAAATCCCGATCGTCCTCTACACTTACCTAAACCCACTGTTGCGGGACGGCGTCAACGCCTTCGAACGCGATGCAGCAGCTGCCGGGGTGGACGGCCTTCTTATTCTCGATCTACCTCCGGAAGAAGACTCGAACGTTTGCGAAAGTGAACGACCGGTTCGACAAAATCCGTTACGGATTCGTCTGATTGCACCGACGACGCCGGAAGAGCGAATTTCCGCGATCGCGGCGGCGGCGCGCGGATTTATTTATTATGTTTCGCGAGAGGGCGTGACCGGTGCGCGTGATTCGATTGCCGAGTCGCTCGAACAAAAGCTAACGATAATCAGACAACACACTTCCCTGCCGATTGCGGTTGGTTTTGGCATTTCCAATCCGGAACAAGCTGCGACCGTTGCTCGTGTGGCTGATGCCGTCGTCGTCGGCAGTGCGATTGTCGATTTGATCGGGAAGATCGGCGATTGCGAAGACCTGGCCGATCGTGTTGCCAAATCTGTGTCGCCAATTGTGTCGGCGATCCGGTCATCCCGAGCGTAGGCCAGGGGACCTGGACAAGTTGTAGGGTCGCTGTCTCAGCGGCATAATCCAATATCCTGCCGCCCGAGACGGTGACCGCTACAGCCGGAGCGAGCGGTTGGCATTGCGCCAAGCCTGTGGTACACAAATCGCATGCTGCAATTCACCAAGATGAATGGTGCAGGAAACGATTTTATCATGATCGACAATCGCGCCGGCGAGGTGCAGTTGACCCCGGAGCAAATTGCGAAAATTTGTGATCGTCATCGCGGTGTCGGAGCTGACGGAATTTTACTGATCGAGCCGGCGAGCAACAGCGCCGATTTTCGGATGCGTTATTATAACAGCGACGGCGGGGAAGCGGAGATGTGCGGCAACGGGGCGCGTTGCTTTGCTCGTTTTGCCGAGAAGATCGCTGGTACGGGCAAGGATCTCTCGTTTGAAACCCCTGCCGGAATCATTGCCGCACATCTGCACGATGAGCTTGTGACTTTGAATATGAGCGAGCCAACCGATTTGCAATTAAACGTCACACTCGTGGTCGGCTACGAAACCAGGAACATTCATTTCGTTAACACTGGTGTTCCCCATGTTGTCGTTCCAGTGGTGAATATCGAAGAAGTCGATGTGCCGCAAGAGGGTGCGGCCATCCGGCGGCACGAGATGTTTGCGCCCAAGGGGGCGAACGTGAACTTCCTGGAAAGACGTGGCGCAAACAAGATCGCGATTCGCACTTACGAGCGTGGGGTCGAAAACGAGACACTTGCCTGTGGCACGGGTGTGGTGGCGAGCGCGCTCATCTTTAGCGCCATCGAAAAAACCGCTGGCCCGATCGGCGTGCTGGTGCGCGGCGGCAGTGAATTGAGCGTTGATTTTCGCCGCGACGATGAGCGTTTCACGGATGTGACCTTGATGGGACCGGCCGAGTTTGTGTTCGAAGGCACAATCGAGCTGTAGCGGCGTCTGCTTGTCGCGCCGTAGTCGCACGAAGGCGGATGACAGTCGATTTTTTTAGCGAAAGGAAAGATTGCGACGCTCAGAGAGCGCCGCTACAGAAAAGAGATGTTCCGCGGCACGTTCACGGCCTTGGTCACACCCTTTCGCGACGGCGGGGTTGATTACACCGCGCTCAAAGGCTTAATCGACTCCCAAATCGCAGCGGGGATCGACGGAATCGTCGCCGTTGGCACCACCGGTGAATCACCGACGCTGACGCACGACGAGCGCAAGGAGGTGATTCGTTTTTCAATTCAAACCGCGAACAAACGCTGTCTCGTTCTTGCAGGCACTGGTTCCTACTCAACCAGGGAAGCAATTAGCGCCACCGAGCAGGCCGAGAAAATGGGTGTCGATGGAGCCCTCGTAGTGGCGCCATACTATAACAAGCCGACGCAGGAAGGATTGTTTCGCCATTTTTCCGCGATCGCGAAATCGACTAGTCTGCGGATAATGCTCTACAATATTCCCGGACGCTGTGGCGTTGATATCGGCGCGGAAACTGTGGCGCGGATCCAAAGCGATTGTCCAAACGTTGTTTCGATTAAAGAAGCCGGTGGAAATGTCGATCGCGTGAGTGAATTGCGCACGCGTTTGCCCGACGCATTCACGATCTTGAGTGGCGACGATGGATTGACCCTGCCATTCCTGGCCGCAGGTGCGGTCGGCTTGGTAAGCGTAGCGTCGAATTTATTGCCTGCAGAAATGTGCGAGTTAGTAACGGCGTTCGCGAATGGGAATACCAGGCGGGCCGAGCAATTGCACCGCAAGCTCTATTGGTTGTTCAAAGATTTATTTATCGAACCGAATCCGGTGCCGATAAAAACGGCGCTCTCGTGGCGAGGGAATATGTCGGCCGAAGTGCGCTTACCGCTGTGCGAGATGAGCGCGGCAAACCAGGCCCGCCTTCGCAAAACGCTGGAGGAATTCGAACGTGCCTGATCTGGCGAGCGTTGTAGCTGCCGCCGTCTCTGGCGGCGCAATTTCTCATCCTGCCGCTGAGGAGAGCGGCAGCTGCATCAGCGCAGGCTGAAACGGAAACAATGGGAAACCTCCGTGTGGCATTGATTGGTGCGAATGGCCGCATGGGGCAGGCAATCATTGGTCTCGCCAGGAGTGAAGGTGTCGAGGTTGTAGCCAAGATCGATCTCGGGGACCAACTCGCTTTTGCTGACGCAGACGTGGCGGTTGACTTCAGTCATGCTGACGCCGCGGCTTCGATCTGTGAGGCGGCGACGAAATCGAAGACCCCACTAGTGGTCGGGACCACAGGTCACTCCGCGAAGCAGCGTGACGATATTGTCGCCGCTTCGAAACAAATCCCCGTTGTCCTCGCGTCAAACTTCAGCGTTGGCGTGAACGCGCTCTTCGCTTTGACGGAAAACGCCGCGAAAATTCTCGGCGACGATTTCGATTTGGAAATTGTCGAAGCGCATCACCGGATGAAAAAAGATGCTCCAAGCGGAACGGCAAAAACTCTGGCGGAAATTTTGCAGCGCGCTCGCGAAACGAAAATCATTCGCTATGGTCGTCAAGGAATAGTAGGCGAGCGTGACAAGTCGGAGATCGGGATTCACTCGGTGCGCGGGGGTGACCTGGTAGGCGACCACGTCGTGATTTTTGCCGGGCAGGGTGAGCGCCTCGAGCTGGCGCATCGCGCGAGCAGCAGGGACACGTTCGCGCGCGGCGCA
>DATELT010000127.1:0-10192 GCA_035276245.1 Chthoniobacterales bacterium | reverse complement strand
AAAGCGCCAATTCGGTGACCGTTGACATCGATTTCGGCAAAGGTTCCGGTAAGCGGGAAAGGCGTTATGTCTGGTTCAAAAGTCAGACAGGATCCATGATCCCTGGTCGATGGGAAGAGGTCGATAAAGGAAAAAGCGCCCGGGCATGGATCCTATTTTAGACGTGGGCAGAGCCACCGCCCGCAAAGTATTTGAAGAATCTCATGGGTATAACGATCCGTCGCGCTAGTTTCCTATCCCGGAAATAGCGAGGCGCAGCCAAGATCCCCATTGACTGCCGGCGGCAAGAAGTCTCCGCTACAAACCGGCGCGGTCGAGCAGCGATGCGACAACTTTTTCAGCTTCGAAAATTTCTTTCGCTATCGCGCGAGCTACGCGGGAGTGATGACGATAATCCGCGTTAATTTCCCGCACCGCTTCGCCGATTTCAGCGAGTTTTCGAAAACCGAAGAGTCCACCCTGATCGCCATAAAGTTTCGTGAATCCGGTTTCCTGGGTAATCACGGGCCGGCCCGCCGCCATATAACAGGCACTTCGGTCACTAAACCAGCCGGTGTTCAATCGCACATATTGATCTTTCGCCACCGTGAACTCGGCTTTGGACCGGCGGATGTAGTTGCGGTAGTCCCGATACTTCACGCTTAAGTCGTGCGGGCTGCGAAATCGCCAGCCGGATTTGGAAAATTTCGCCTGCGTTTTTTCATCTTTGATATCCGTCGCCAATTCAAAAGGTTCGCGCGCTACTTTTGGAGCGTTAACAAATCGAATAAATTCGCGCGATTTACTCCAGAGATATTTCTTTCCGCGCCAGGTGATGTCTTTCAAACCACTCGTCGACCAATTGGCGATGGATGTAAAGACCGCGTTTGGAGATGGCAGCCCGCGGGTTTTCCAAAAGTCGGTGACAATCGGCTGCCGCGTCGGGAGCCATTTGAATCCGTGGATCGGCACCGGAAACTTTTTCGTTCCGACGTTTTCTCCAAAAGTGAAAAGCGCATGATGTCGTTCGAGATAGTCGATGGTCGATTGAACGCCCTTATCAACTTTGATTTGTTCCACACCTGGATCGCTCTCGACATAAAGAATGCGATCGCTCGTCAGCAGATCGTCGTTGAACTCCTGGGTGCCGCACACGTTCAAGATGGCATCGGCAGATTTATAGAGCTGACGAATCCTTTTTAATGGCAAGCCTGCCGTCGGAAGCTCTGGCAGATAACGCGCGCAAAACGACCAGCGATTCTTGAAATCGAATTCATCGGCCAGGCACGCAAGAAGGTTGGCGGCATAAGTGTAATCGTTGTTGGTATCAAAAGTTTCGGCGTTGTAGGGAATCCGCGCGGAATCTTCGATGTAATAAACTTCGTGGCCGAGCCGCTGCAGGCCGACAATGTAGTGAACGTGCTGCCAGATCACGCCTGCAATCGGGCAGGAGCCCATGAAGCCCATGACGACGATGCGTTTCGATTTCATCGAAACGACAACGCTGAACGCCGAACACCTAACGCTGAACGCCGAACACCTAACGCTGAACGTCGAATCCAGAAGACGCTCCTCTGAATTCGTTGTTCGACGTTCGATAGTCGGTGTTCGGGGTTGATTGTCACTGAAATGTCTTTACCACGACCGCGGGGTTGCCCGCGACCACTGTATTCGCCGGCACGCTCTTCGTTACCACGGCGCCCGCCGCCACGACGGAATTTTCACCGATCATTACACCTTTCAGGATAATCGCGTGCATTCCGATCCAGACGTTGTCGGAAATTTTGACCGGCCGCGTTTCGAGTTTTGGGCGTGCCGGCCGATCTTTATAGAAAGGGGCAAGGGCGTAAGCATCGATTAATCGCTGGGCCGGTTCGAGTGGATGAAAATCCGAGTCGGCAATCCCGACGTTCCATGAGATCAAACAATGCGACCCGATCTCGATTCGTTCTTCGGCCATGACAATGGCCCCGTTTAATAACGTAAAATTGCCAACTACCGCGGAGCCGTTTACTCCGAGGGCAAAAGAACAACCGGCGTAACAGGAGACATGATTCCCGAAGACAAGCGCGTGCGGCGCCTTGGTCTTCATGAAACGAAAAATCTGCGCTGTTTCACAATAAAAGCCTTCGCCGAACTCAACATTCGAGGGGATCGGATCCTTCCACCAATCGTTTTCCACTCTGCGATCGGCGCCAACGTTGCTCATGCAGAAAATTTGCCGGAAGCGTAGAGCTTCGCATAAACGCCACCGCGTGCGACTAGCTCGGGCCCGCGTCCCTGTTCAACCACGCGACCATTTTCCAGAACGATTATTTGATCGACACCGTGAATTGTCGCGATGCGATGCGTGATGATGATGGTGGTGCGGCCGCGCATCAGTTCTTTGACCGTTTCCATGATGGCGGATTCGGTCGTCGGGTCGAGTGCCGAAGTTGGTTCATCGAGCAAAAGAATTGGCGCATTCTTTAGAAACGCCCGTGCAATCCCGATACGCTGACGCTGGCCCACACTGAGATGCCCGCCGCGTTCGCCAACTTGGCTTTCGTAACCGTCCGGCAATTTGGAAATAAATTCATCAGCCTGTGCCCGTTGCGCCGCTTCACGAATCTCTGCATCCGTCGCGCCCGATCGTCCATAGGCAATATTTTCGCGCACGCTGGTGGAAAAGAGCAGCGTGTCCTGCAGCACAATCGCGATCTTTTCTCGCAATGATTTTTTTGTTATCTCACGAATATCGCGGCCATCCAAGGTGACATGGCCGATGGTGGGGTCGTAAAATCGCGGCACCAAACTCAGCAACGTACTTTTGCCGGCGCCGGTTCCCCCGACAACTCCGATAATTTGATTCGGTGCGATTTCGAGATTGATGCCGCTGAGGATCTCGCGCGTCGAATCGTAACCGAAACTCGCCTTTTGAAATGCGATCGCACCCTTCGTCTTTGCGATTGCGACTGCGTTCGGTGAATCAACAACGTCATCCTGCCGATCGAGCACTTCGAAACAACGTCGCGCGCCGGCGGTTGCACCCTCCATCGCCCACGCGGTGTAGGTAAGCGATTCCAGCGGTTGATACAGGATCACAAGGTAGGCTGTAAAAACGAGCAGTGATCCGAGTGTGAGTGTGCCCGCCAGCACGTGCATTGTGCCGAGGTAATACATCGCCGCCGTTCCCATCAGGATCAGCGTGCTAATTACCAGGGCACTCTTCATGTTCGTCATCGTGTAACGCAGGTTCGCCTGCAAACTGCCATGCGCCTGTCGGTGAAATTGGGCGACCTCAAATTCCTCGCGGCCAAAGGCGTGTACCATTCGAACTGAACTCAACCCCTCCTGCGTCTGCGTGAGTAACGCGCTTTCCTGTTCCTGAATGGTCGTGGATTCGGTGCGAATGCGTTTGGCAAAGAAATAGATTGTGCCGATAAGTAGCGGCACGATCGCGAGCGAGAGAAGAGTTAATTGCCAATCCAGTTTGAGCATGACGACAAAAGTCCCAATCAGGGTCACGCCAGAACCGATAATGTTAGTGAAGCCTTTATTGTAGATCGTCTGAATCGATTGCGAGTCGTAGGCGACGCGAAAACTGGAGTCAGCCGAGCGCCGGGTGTCGTGGAATTTCAGGGACAGCCGCTGCAGATGAGCGTAGAGCTCGGTCCGCAGATCAAGCAGGGCCTGCAATCCGATTTTTACGAAAAGGTAATTGCTGATGTAATTGCAAAGTCCCCACAGCAATTGGACCACTACAAGAGCAAGGCATAATGCAAGAACAACCAGCCTTGGTTCCTGAATCCACCCCGGGCCAGAATTCGGCCAGTTGACATGCGCTCCCGACTTAAATCGAGGGATTACCCAATCGACAATGATCTTGAGCGGCCACGGTTTAAGCAGGTTTAAGCCTGTGGCCGCAAAAGAGAACGCCATCGCAACCAACGAGCGGCCCAGGAATCCGCGGTAGTATTTGAGGACGCGTCGGTAAATCGACATCTTTAAATTTCGGATTGCGTATTGCGGATTTCGGACTGAACTAGCGCGGATTCATTGGGCAGTTGCGGAGAGATTCCTCGACTTCGCCCGGAATGACAACATGCAACATCTGCTTCAAATCTGGTTCGAATGGGTCCTGCACGGCGGTTATTTTGGGATCATTGCGCTGATGGCCTTGGAAAGCTCAATCTTTCCCGTGCCGAGCGAAATCGTGATTCCGCCGGCCGCGTTCCTGGCAGGGCAGGGGAAATTGAATATCTGGGGCGTGATTGCAGCAGGAACATTTGGTTCATGGCTCGGAGCGTCCATCACTTATTGGGTATCGTTATGGCTTGGACGGATCGTGATTGTAAAATGGGGGCGATTTTTTGCGGTCACCGAATCAAAGTTGATCCGGGCCGAACGCTGGCTGCATCGCTACGAGGCCGGCGGGATCTTTTTCGCGCGCCTATTACCGGTGATTCGCCATCTTATTTCCATTCCGGCGGGCATCATTCGCATGAATTTCATGATCTTTAGCATCATGACAGTCGTCGGCTCGGCGATTTGGTGTGCAGTGCTAGCTTGGTTTGGGCAGACCGCCATCACGCCCGAGATGTTGCAAGACCCGGCCGGTCTGGCAATGGCACTGAAAGCAAAATCCCACGTTATCGCCGCCGGCGTCATCGTCTTATGCGTCCTGTATTTTGTCGTGATGCGCATGACCGCGCGTTCAAGCGAGAAGGCGCAGTTATAGTGAGGCGAAGGCGGTTTTCCTTCGCCGTGTCCATTCGACCTTTGTCATCATTTGGGGACCCGTCATTAACACGAGAGTGTTTAAAAATTAAACACGACTGTCAGAAATACAAACAGTTACCCGGACGAAAGCTGCGCAGGGAGACCACGAATGCACCACGTAATGTGCTATTTATGAACGTTGGCACCTGGTTTGCTGTCTTTTTCTTTGTGATGAACAAGAACCCTCAGATTTTGCGCCGGTCCCAGACGCTCTCCCTTGGCGATTTAATCCTGGCCGTTAGTTCGTGCACCAAAAGCAGCCGCGAAACCGTCGCTACCGTCGCCGATTTACTTGGCAGCGGAAGAGTGCGAGTAGAAGATCATGGCCGTTTCCTGCGCGCTAAGGTCTGCTAACGCGGCCAAATAACTTTCGAACCGCTCCGGTAGTTTCGCTGCCGGAGTGTTTTTTGTTTTTTCCCTTTTCGCGTTTTCGCGGCGCTTTTATGGTGCTCCGATGATCGCTCGCTATTCCCGCCCGGAAATGCGCGCCATCTGGTCGGACCAGCGCAAATTCGAAATCTGGCTTGAGATTGAGACCATCGCCTGCGAAGCGATGGCGCGGCTTGGTTTGATTCCAAAGGAAGACGCCGCGATCATCCGCAAAAAGGGAAAATTCCAGATAAATGAGATCAACGAGATCGAGAAGCGAACAAATCACGATGTCATCGCGTTTCTAGAAAATGTTGCATCGTATGTGGGGCCAGCGGCGCGTTGGATCCACCAGGGATTAACTTCCTCCGACATTCTCGATACCACCCTTGCCGTTCAGATGACGGAGTCGGCCAAAATTCTTTCGAATGATTTGGCGGCACTGCGAAAAATTATCAGCAAACAGGCGCGCAAATATAAAAAGACGCCCATGATTGGGCGCAGCCATGGCATTCATGCCGAGCCGATCACGTTTGGGCTGAAGCTCGCGCTGATGTTCGACGAGTTCGGACGTGCCGAAGAACGCCTTGCACAAACGCACGAGCGTATTCGCGTGGGGAAGTTGAGCGGCGCGGTGGGAACCCATGCGCACCTTGATCCGCGGATCGAGCGTGAGGTTTGTCGGAAGCTCGGACTGCGTCCAGCAACGATCTCGACGCAGATCGTGCAGCGCGATCGCCACGCCGAATTCCTTACGACCCTGGCGTTGATTGCGTGCTCGATCGATCGCTGGGCCACGGAGTTCCGCCATTTGCAGCGGACTGAAGTTCTGGAGGTGGAAGAATTTTTCGGCGAAGGCCAGAAGGGCAGTTCGGCCATGCCGCACAAACGCAACCCGATAACGGGTGAACGATTGAGCGGCCTCGCTCGCGTCATTCGCGGGAATGCGCTGGTCGCGCTGGAAAACGTCGCGCTTTGGCACGAACGCGACATTAGTCACTCCAGTGCCGAGCGAATCATTCTGCCCGATTCCTGCACGCTGCTCGACTACATGTTGGTAAAGTTGCGCGAATTAGTGGGCGGCTTGCGCGTTTATCCGGAAAACATGAAACGCAACCTGGAAATGACGAAGGGACTTTATTTCAGTCAGTCGATCCTGCTCGCGCTTACTCGCACCGGGCTCGCTCGCAAAACCGCCTACGAAGCTGTCCAACGGGCCGCGATGAAAACCTGGCGCGGCAAAAAATCCTTGGCCGAAAACGTGAAAGCCGAGCGTCAGATCATGGCAAAGTTATCTGCGAAAGAAATCGATAAACTTTGTTCCCTCGAAACCCATTTCCGCCACGTGGACGAGAAATTTAAGACGTTGGGGCTGGATTAGCCGATGTCGAGTTCGCTATTGCGTTAGTTGTTGGATGACTTCGTGGCGCAGCAATCGGTTGCCTAGCTGAGGCAGCCGGCGTCTCCGTGGTCGCCGCGACGACCGCGATGGCAGGAAGACAGGTTTTTGCGAAGGCAGAGAAGGTAGTGGCTCCCACTCCGCAACAACGCCAGTGTTTTCCACCGGCAAAACAGTGCCCACAGGATCATCCGGTCGCTTATGGAAGATATAGGTGAGCCAAAGGATGCAGGAAAACGCCGGTGAGAATGAGCGCTCGGAAATTAATTTGCCAAACCGCGCGTGAGAACGGAGGCCTAAGGAGTATTCGACAAAGGTGTTTCGCCTTTGTTGAAGAAAAAATTTGTAGAGAAAAACAGTGATTCTTGAACTGCCACTTTTTTTTGCGACGGCTGGAAGCTTGTCGGCTCCCATTTGTCGAGGGCGAGATGCCCGCTGGCCGAGTCGGGCTGGAAGCCTAACCTCCACTCTATATTCCGAGCGGGGTAAGCGTGAGTTCATTGATGCGGCGAGATTGGTCGAGCTGCACATGCGTGGTTTCGAAGCGGGCGTCAGTATGGGTTTGCGAGCCGCGTGTGCTTAACGAGACGCGGACGGTTTTGGCACGGCACCGAAGGACCAACTGCTTGACTTCAAAGCTTGGACCAAGCTCGACCGAGATAAGTTCTAGCGGAGCGAATAATTGCATAGTCATGCTCGCAGCAGTCGATATGAGTTGCAGTCGTTCGAGTTCGTTTGCAGCAACAACGGTGACGCCATCGATTTCAAACGCACTACGCATCTCTGCAGCGCGAAACGGCTGCGAAGTAGGAATCAGTCGAACAATGGAAATGTTTCCAGTGGCATCGAGGTCAATGGGTCCAAGTTGGAAAGCCGTCTTCAATGGTAACGCCGTTTTGCCGTTGGCGGGAATTTCGATTGCCACCGTTGATGAGGCTGGGCGTGCCCGAATCGCTCCGATCTGAAACGCAGAATTGACCTGCATCGCGACGACGTCGAGCGGAAGATCGAGCATCACTTCGTTCGGTGCGAGCAGTGGTTGAATTTCGTCGGATCTTCGCAGCGGTGCTGTTTCCTTCGGAACGCGCGAAGGAGTACCTGGTGGTTGTGGTGGGGTGAGCTCCCGTGGGGCCGCCCTGGGCTCTTCGGGGCGAGTCTTCTACTCTGTCGGAGCAGGAACTCCGCGCTTTATGGGCGGGGATGTCGCGCTTTTTGGCGATGCCGGCTTTTGCTCTGGCTGCGGCAGAATGGGCACCTTCGAAATGGCAAAGTTCGCAGCTTTCACCTTCGCGATTTCTTTTTCACTAGGGAATATCGGTTTTTCCTTAAGTGGGCCCTCCTTCAGCGTTTGCTGCACTAGCGCAACCAGTGCGTCGGACCGAAATGGTTTGGCAATGGTCGCAACAACGTTCGGCAGCGTACTCGCGGCCGCCGCCATCTCGTGAACGTGACCCGACATCATGATGACTGGTACACACGCCGTTCTCTCGTTTCTTCCGACGCGGCGGCAAACTTCGTCGCCTTTGATATCGGGAAGGACATAATCGGCCAGGACGAGATCGGGAATGATGCGAGCGGCTTCCTTGACACCCTGCAAACCGGTGAGCGCGGTCGTGATCTGCAAAGTTGGATCAACCAGTGCGAGCGAATCTTCTACAAAGATCAGTAGCATCTCGGTGTCGTCGATGATCAGAATCTTCGGACCTACCCGGGCCGGTGTAACCAGAGGTTTGGCCGGTAAGTGCGGCTCGACCGGTGTCGGGCGCGCGCGCTTGAGGTTCTTCGCTTCGCGCAACGCTTCGATCAATGTCGTCGCCCAAAAATCATAAATCGTGCGCGGCACTGACTCCGAGTCGATGTTCTCGATGAAACGCGGATCAGTCCAGGCCAGCATTTCCGCAATGGCGCGTTTGCCGTCAACATCCCCCGCGCGGGCATGGACGATTTGGTTATTTCGCAGATGTAATTCGCCAGTCCGGGTTTCACCCGCCCGAACTTCAATAAAGATATTCCGGGGAGCGGCGAGCGCGAGAACAGTGACATCATCAAGTGCGAGATCGCGCAAGGTGCCGCGCGGTGTTCCTGTTTCCATCCAGGGGCCAAGTAACGCTTGCACGGAGGCGCCGAATTCCACGAGCTCAAATGGTTTTTTCAAAAACTGCAGCGCGCCGTTAGCTCCGCGCTCTGCGATGAGATCGGGCGGGACACCGGACACGAGCGCGAGAACACGCGTTTCCGGCAAGACGCCTTTCATTTCACCAAAAAACGCGATCGCGCCTGGAAGCGGCGGATCGAAATCGAGGATGATTAGCTCTGGTTTATGTTCGAGCGCAAACCTGCGCGCTTCCGCCAATGAGGGAACGGCGTGAAAACTGTGTTGCGGTGCGAATTTCGTCAGCGCGGCTTCGATCGCAACCGAAAGCGGATCATATTCTTCAATCAGAAGAACGTTATGTTCGGCGGTCTTGGTGGATGACGAAAGCACAGGAGCTTGGACGCGAGAACAGAACCCACTTTAACACACGCCGCGCAAGTTGTGCGCCTGGAAAGTCTTGATCGGCCCCCGCCGGGGGTCTCAATTACTCGTAACGCAGGGCCTCGATGGGATCGAGCGCGGCCGCGCGATATGCTGGGTAAAACCCGAACCCGATCCCGATAGCGGAGCAAACGATAAGGCCGGCAATTGCCCAGCCATAGGGAAAAATTACGTCGACCTTCAGCCACATGGCGAGCAAATCGCCGCCCAAAACGCCTAACAAAATCCCAAGAATCCCGCCAGCTTCCGAAATGAATACCGCTTCGGCCAGAAATTGCCGGAGAATATCGCGGCTGCGGGCGCCGATCGATTTGCGAACCCCGATTTCTTTAGTCCGCTCGGTCACACTCACCAGCATAATGTTCATGATGCCAATGCCGGCGGCAACCAGCGCGATAAAGCTGATGACGAATGCGCCAATGCTGACGATACCGGCAACATTCACAAAAGCGCTCTTGAGAGAGTCGTTGGTGTAAATCTCGAAATCGTTAGGGTCGGTCGCACGCAACCCTCGCGCGATCCGCATCGCGCCCACCGCCCGATCGAAGGTTCGGTTGTAGGTGTCGGTCGAAAAAGACTGGGTCGCGATATTAATGGTGCGTTTGGCTTCGCCGTAATTTTCGAAAAACCGGGTGATGGGAATGATACAAAAATCGTCCTGGCTCTGGCCAAAGGCTGTGCCCTTCTCGGCCAGCACTCCGACGACAGTGTAAGTATGACCAGCAACGCGAATTACTTTGCCGATCGGCGTCTCATGCGGGAATAATCGCTTCTCAATCGCCTTGCCGATGACGATGACGCTGCGCGCGATATCAACGTCTTCCTCGTTGAGATTGCGCCCATATCCGAGAGTAAACGCATTAGCGGCCAGGAAACCGCGATTGGTCCCGACAACTTGCAGGCTTGGTGTGGTCTTGACTCCATTGTAAACCGCCTGAGCCTTGAGATCGCGTCCGAACGATTTAAAACAAATTTCGCGCGCATACCCATCCATCAACTTGCCGTAATGCTGTGCCTGAAGATAGCTGATGTCTCTGCGATTTTGATATTTCTTTTTCACCTCGCCGCCGCCGGCATCGATGTTCACCGGAAACTTGGCGAACTGGAAGATGTTTGACCCAAGAAAGCTGATCCCGTTCTCGATCGAA
>DATELT010000126.1:0-2766 GCA_035276245.1 Chthoniobacterales bacterium | reverse complement strand
ATTATGATTAGAAAGCTAAAATCGGGAAGTTATCGTTTGTATTCGCGCAAAAAAAATCCGAAGACCGGAAAGCGACGGAATCTCGGCACGTTCAAGTCTCGTGCTGCGGCGAAGAAACACGAAAAGGCTGTGCAGTTTTTCAAGCGAATGTGACGGGGGATATTCTAAACATCCGCTTTCGATTCCTGAGGGGGAAGAACGGCAACATCACGGGCATCTTGACTCGCCGGAGCGGTAGCAATCGACTTTACTTCGTCGACGGGCCGACGCCGAAGATTTCGCCCCCGACGAATTGTTTGGATTCATCTCAGGTGCGGACAGACATAGATAGTGGCCCTCGCCGCTGGCGACCGAAGCAACTACAAGTGAGCAGCTGCAACATCGTCTGAATGGGGTACTATATATTAGAACATGCCGATTACGCTTCGGGCGACAGTCACTCCCCCTGCGCAGAGTACGAACTCTGCGCTGATGATTCGTCCCTGTCGGTTTTATCCCAATCCGGAAACCGCGACCGATAACGCCTTTCAGCGCCCGGCACCGCGCGATTCGGAAGGATTGAATGTCGCGGCTAGATATGAGTTTGACGCTACGGTCGAAGCGCTTCGGGACGCGGGCGCTGTTATCCACGCATTTGATGACACCGCCGACCCCGAAAAGCCTGATGCGGTCTTTCCCAATAACTGGATTTCGACGCATCATGATGGACGGATCGCCCTGTTTCCAATGTATTCATCACTGCGACGTCGTGAACGGCGGCACGAGGTCATCGACGAACTAAGGAAATCCTATCGAATCACTGACGTGGTCGACTACTCAGGTTTCGAGGAGCATGGATTTTATCTCGAAGGCACGGGGAGCCTTGTTCTCGATCATGTGAACAGGATAGCCTACGTGTCGCTCTCGAATCGATCGAACCCCAAAATGATCGAGCGTTTTGCCGAGGATTTTGGTTACGAGCCGGTGACGTTTACCAGCATAGGCCCGCACGGCCAGCCAATCTATCACACCAACGTGATGATGTGCGTTGGAACGAAGTTCGCACTGGTGGGGCTCGACATGATTCCTAACGAATCGGAGAAAAAGCAGGTAAGAGCTCGTTTGGAGGCGACTGGCAAAGAAATCGTAGAACTGGAGGCGGATCAGGTCGTGAACTTCGCCGGCAACGCGATCGAAATGGACGACGGCCGTGATGAGAAACTGCTGGTTTTGTCGGCTCGCGCGGTCCCAACCTTTAATGAGCGACAGCGGACGATATTAGCGCAACATGTGCGGCTGGTGCCTTTAAAATTACCAACCATCGAATTGGCTGGCGGTAGTGCGCGCTGCATGATCGGTGAGATTCATCTGCCGCCTCTGTAACCGCGGCCGCGGATCGCGGTCTGCCGGTTTTTCGGCCAGTTTACGCTGTAACGGATGGGTGCTCGTATTGGCAGACGCGCGCGAAAATGAATCGCGCTCCAACGGCGCTTGTGCCAGGCGCGCCGAGCTGAGAAACAGGCGGTTGGCGCAACCGCCCCTACAACAATTGCGCATTTATCCGCCGTCGCGGTCTACGTGGGGGCTGATCGTGCCGAACTCGCCTTGTTGCTGAATTAGTTTAGCGACCAGTGCCGTCCAACCGGTTTGATGAGAAGCGCCCAGGCCGCCACCGTTGTCGCCATTGAAATATTCGTGGAACCAATAGAACTCTGAATCGGTCGCCCCATTGAATGCTCCGGCTGAAGCGCGCAGAAAAGGTCGCTCCCCGCTTTCAGTACGGACCCAGAGCTTAATTAGACGATTTGATAGTTCGTTGGCTATTTCCTTTAATGTTAGATACGTGCCGGAACCGGTCGGGCATTCTACTTTAAAATCGTCGCCGTAGTAATGGTGAAATTGCTGCAGCGATTCGATGAGAAGGTAGTTTATGGGAAACCAAACCGGCCCGCGCCAGTTGGAGTTACCGCCGAAAATTCCAGTTTGCGATTCGGCCGGCTCGTAGTTCACAATCTTCTCTTCGCCGCGCACTGTCAGCCGGTAGGGCTGATCCTTGTGATACTTGCTCACCGAACGAACGCCGTAGTCGCTCAGAAATTCGTTCGGATCGAGCATTCGCCGGAGCAGACATTTCATACGATGGCCACGGGTGAGGGCGAGCAGCCGGCGTTCGCGCATTCCCCGTTCCTGCCAGCGCGAAACCAGGCTTGCGAGATCGGGCCGGTGCGCCAGGTACCATTCGAGCCTTTCCTTGAAGCCGGGGAGCGCATCGATCAACTGCCATTGAATCGTTTCCACCGCAAGCAACGGCATCAATCCGACTACTGAGCGAATCTTCAAAGGTAAATAACGGCCACCGGGCGTATGTAATACATCGTAGTAGAACTCGTCTTCTTCGTCCCAAAGACCTATTCCTTTGCCACCCAGATTGTTCATCGCCGCGGCGATTCCAAGGAAATGTTCGAAAAACTTCGTCGCGATGTTTTCGTAAACGTGATCCTCCATCGCCAGCTCGATCGCGATGCGCATCAAGTTCAGTGAAAACATTCCCATCCAGCTGGTGCTGTCGCTCTGTTCCAGATAAGTGCCATCTGGGAAGGCAGCGCTGCGATCAAATACCCCGATGTTATCGAGACCGAGGAACCCGCCTTCGAAAATATTTTTGCCCTTGGAATCTTTGCGATTCACCCACCAGGTGAAAGCGAGGAGGAGTTTGTGGAAGATTGTTTCCAAAAAGGCGCGATCACCCTCGCCGGTTTGCTTGCGCTCGATCTGATAAACCCGCCA
>DATELT010000125.1:0-2753 GCA_035276245.1 Chthoniobacterales bacterium | reverse complement strand
CGATAATCGAGCTCGCCAATTAGACTTTTTCGCAACTCGTCCAGCATGCGGCTGAATTCGTAGCGCTGACCGAACTCGGTGTGGTTGTCGAGAAACTCCGCCATGTCCGCCAGCGCATCGAGATCTTCCACCATTTGCTCGCGAATGTTGGGGCGTTGCACTTTCACAGCCACTGCTCGGCCGTCATGCAATCGCGCCAAGTGCACCTGTCCCAGCGAAGCCGACGCCATCGGTGTGGACTCGAAATCGGCAAATGCCTTCGACATTCTGACGCCGAGTCCGGTGGTGACAATTTTCTCGACTTCCCCGAAACCGAACGGCTCCACTTCGTCCTGTAAACGCGAAAGCGCGTCGAGATAAGAGTGGGGGAGCAATTCCACTCTTGTAGACAGCAATTGTCCAAGTTTCACGAAAGTCGGGCCAAGTGACTCCAAGTCTGCCGCCAATTCCTCTGCTTTAGCTGCTTCCTTCGGCGGCATTGGTCGCTCTTCCAAGGTGCTCTCCAACCCCGTTTGCTTTACCAAATCTGACCGACCGTATTTCGCCAATAACCACGCAATCTGGCGATAGCGATTCAAGTGCTGTGGTTTCAGTGAAATGCCCATTTGACAACGAGACTTCGTTTTTGGAAGGCTAAGTGGAGGGGACAGGGCTCCGCCCGGAATGACGGGAGGGGGGTGCGAAGCCGAATAAAAAGTAAGGGGCACGACAGCGCGTGCCCCCTCCAGATTGGGTTGTCGTTAGTTTTACGCCGCTTTTTTGTAACTGACTTTGTCGTCTGTCTCCAGCCAATCGAACAATGGCGTCGTTTTTGGATCGAGACCGAGTGGTTTCAATTGCTCGACGTACCAGTCGCGTTTCTCGGGATTGTGGTAAAAATTTACCTTCATCACTTCCTCGCTCCAGGCTTGCTTGTCTTTTTCGCCTTTCGGAATGCCGTTGCGATCAAGCCACTTGGCAATCTCCTCATCGTTGGCTCCGGTTTGGACGAACGCCTTGAAGTCGTCGCCCTTAACGCCCTTGAACCCAAAGAGCATGTTGTCCAGCGGACAGTCAAAATGGTATTCGCCGATATTCCCCCACAGCAGCGCACGGCATTTGTCGATCGTGCGCCCCAGAATGGCGTAGCCGCCCACCCGCGTTTTCGGACTACGCGGCGGTTCCTTCGTTAGGTCTTTCCCTTTTGTATTCATAAAGAAAAATACGGCCTCCATCCGACCTGGCAAGAAATGAACGCGAATCCCGAATGGCGTGCGAAACATTGGTATGGCACAACAGAAGGAAACCATATCGACAATTAACGATCTCATCGAAACACTGAAGGACGGACAAGAAGGTTTTCGTCAGGCGGCGGAAGCGGTGGGAGATCAGGAGCTTAAATCTTTGTTCAACGAATGTTCGTTGCAGCGTGCGCGTTTTGTCGGCGAACTCCAAAGCGAAGCCGTGACACTAGGCGAAAGCAAACCGGCGGATACCGGTAGCACCGCCGGTGCGTTGCATCGGTCGTGGATCAATCTCAAGGGCGCGATCGCCAAACGCGACGATCACGCCATTCTGGAGGAGTGCGAGCGCGGGGAGGATTCGGCGGTTCACGAATACGAAGATGCGCTCGAGGATAAGGATCTCACCGGACCGGTTCGCGAAATTATTTCACGCCAGTTCGAAAAGGTGAAAAGCGTGCACGATCGGATCAAACACTTACGCGACGCGACAGCGAGCTAAAGAAAGAAGCAAAACAGCCGCTGCATCTGGTTGTAGCGGCGCTTCATGAGCGCCGGCTCTTCGAGTTCTTCTTTCGGCGGTCATAGACCGCCGTTACAGTGTGCTGATGGAACGTCGGTGCGCCCTCGTGGCGCTCATATTTTTTTTGGTTACGCCCGTTCATGCCGCGCCGGTCGCGTTACCACCGGCGGGAAAGCTTTATCAGGGATTCTATTTCGGCGGCGTCGGCACCGATTCACACGATCCTACCGAGCATGATTTCTCACCGCGGGATATCGAGCAGTACGAGAAAACAGTCGGCGCCAAAACAACCTGGGTTTACTTTTCCGATAATTGGTTTGAATCGCGAAAGTTTCCGGAAGGACTTTGTTCGTCGATTCGTCAGCGCGGGAAAATTCCTTTTCTGCGCCTGATGATGCGTTCTGATGTTGATCAAAACCACGCCGAGAAAGTTTTTTCGCTGGATAAAATTATCGCGGGTGAATTTGATGCCGACCTCCGTGGCTGGGCGCGCGGCGCGAGAGATTTCAGAACACCCTTATTGACGGAATGGGGGACAGAACCAAACGGGAAGTGGTTCAGTTGGAACGGTCACTGGAATGGCGGAGCCGGGATTGGGCCGGCGAAGTATGTCACCGCCTACCGGCACATCGTTGACTTGATACGCAACGAAGGTGCCGACAACGTGCAATGGGTCTGGCACGTGAACTGGTTCGATGAGCCGGAGCAAAAATGGAATGCATTTGAAAACTATTTTCCCGGCGACAATTATTGCGATTGGGTCGCCCTTAGTGTTTACGGTCCAACGACACCACGCACCAGGGACGGGACAGAAAGTTTCGCTTTCAAGCTGAGTGAGGCATACCCGCGATTGGTCAAAATCGCACCGAGCAAACCAATTATCATTGCGGAGTTTGGTTGCGATCTGCACAACAAACGTTGCGACGCCGCGAAATGGGCGCGGGGCGCGCTAGACGAAATTTTCTCGGGGAAATGGCCGGCGGTCGTTGGCTTTTGCTGGTGGAACGAAG
>DATELT010000124.1:0-6431 GCA_035276245.1 Chthoniobacterales bacterium | reverse complement strand
GAACATCGCGAGCCAGGTAATCCACGATACGAATCTGCTGCATGTGCGTTCCAAAATAGTTATCAAGCGAATAAAAACTCTTTTGTAACGCGACTGACGTGGTAAGAGTGACAGCAATAAGAGCCACAGAGATGCCCATCGCGATCAGCATCTCCACAAGGGTGAACGCTTGATTCTTCAGTGATGTTCCAAGTGTCATTTTTTGGTCCCGTTTGAAACAATGCTGCTCGTCTGTTCGGTTCGGACGCGACCGCCCAAGGTCATCGTCCACGAAACAGCGACGTCGACTTTCACTAATTGTGTGCCCAGATCGGTTGCAACGGAATCGTTAACCACCGTGCCGTCAGGAGACCGGGTAAATTGTGTCACTCCGTTGGCGGTCGGGTATTTGCTGATTTTGACTACCTCGGTCGCCTTTTGCGAAAACGGGGCAGGATTGGCTGCGTTCGCCATCAGGTTTTGAACAACTCCGGTAGTGGTCAAATCAGAGAACGAGAGGTTGCGCAAAGTCTCGCTTCGATCTTGGACGCTTTGCAGAGCAGCGAGGGATTCCTTGCTGGCGTCGATGAATCGAAGGCACATGGCGTTGAGCTCGAAGATGGATGCAAAAAATACCGCGACGAGAACGGCGGCGACCAATACCTCTACCAGAGTGGTGCCCTGTTCCGCGCCTCCCGTCGGTGATTTGGTGAGTCTTGTAGTCATTGTGAATTACTATGATAATTATAGCACCAATAATGCCGCCCAATGCCATCCCTTGCCACAGCATGAACCTCTTCCTATCAGGTACTTAGCGCCGCGCGGGAGTATCTGAACCTCACTTGACATTCGGGTGGTATGCCACGCGGCGACGGGGGCGCCACGTCCGTCCACTTTTTTCCCTGGCGTCAGCGGTTTCGGAGAGCCTGCTCCGCTAGCTAATCTCGTTAATTTCCGCATCGCCAGTTACGTCGAAAGCGTCTACTCGCTACTTTCACAGCTCGGGGACAATGCAGAAATCGTTTGACAAGGTCGCTCTGCTTCCCACATTCCCCGTTTCGTTACCGTCGCGATGCTCGGCTCTCGTCTTTTTCCCAACCCTATCTCGTCCAGCTCGCCGACGATTCTACAATTCCCGGCGAACCCGAGCGGTGCCGTCCACACCTTGCGTATTATGACGACTCAACTCCTGCAGGAAGCCAGCCAGATCATTCCCAATCCGCAACTGCTCATAAACGTGGTCTCGAAGCGGGTCCGTCAGCTTGGACTCGGCCACCGGCCAATGGTCGAGGTCGGCCCGCGCGCTTCTCTCACCGATATCGCTCTCAAGGAAATCATCGCCGGCAAACTCAGCTTCGAGGAGCAGAGCGCGTCTACCGACGGCGCCTGATTTTTCGCTGATATCGCTCGGTCATGACTGCCGAGACGATTCTAAACCGTAAAGCGCTGCGCGACTTTCACATTCTCGAGCGTTACGAAGCCGGCATCGAGCTCAAAGGCAGCGAGGTCAAATCGATCCGTGCCGGCAAGGCCAACATCAGCGACGCCTTCGCTCGGATTGAGAATGGTGAAGCTTTCCTCTACAACGCCGACATCCAGCCGTACGAACGCGCCAGTCACGAGGTGCCCGCCGCCAAGCGGGTCCGCAAGCTTTTGCTGCATCGCGCCGAGATCGATAAGCTTTATGGCGAAACCCAAGTCAGCGGACGCGCTCTTGTCCTTCTCAATTTGCATTGGAAAAAGGGCAAGCTGAAAGCCGAGCTGGGTGTTGCCCAGGGAAAAGTCGCGCGCGATAAACGTGCCGACCTGAAAAAGCGCGCGACCGATCGCGAAATCGCCCGCGAAGTTGCGCGCTTCAATCGCAAGCACGCGTAAGCTCTGTCGCTGTTGTCCAGGTTCCGTCGGCACCAATCCAGTGTTTATTTGGCCCCGGATAAAGCACGGATTCAGACAGGGAAGGCTGATCCGGTCTTTCCGATTCGTCGTTATTCCAGCATCTGCTTGTCCGGATTCCATTCGTGTAAATCCGTGGCTAGCTAAAATCAATTCGCCAAGGATTTATTATTATGAGCGTCCAACGACTCTTCATCGCCATCGATTTACCTGACCGAATCGCAGAGTCTCTCACCGGACTCGATCCCCATTACCGCGGCCTGATTTTCGCTCCGCCGCAGCAAATTCACCTCACTCTCGCCTTTTTCGCCGCGGTCGAACGGCCGACCGCTGATTTGCTGAAGGAAAAACTCGCCGCGATATCCTTCAAGGCATTTTTTCTTCCCGTCGCTGGGCTTGGGACATTTTCAAAAAAAGGGGTGCCTCACATTCTTTGGATCGGAGTCGGCCACGCCCACCCGCACCTTTTTCAATTGCACAAGCGTGTTAACGAAGCCGCTCTTTCGTGCAGTTTGCCGATTGAGGAACGCGCCTGGACACCCCATTTCACGATTGCGCGGGCCCGCGGAATCTCGCCGGCGCTGATGAAATCTTTCCTGAAAAAATATCGCGATTACGATGCAGGCATGATCCACGTCGAAGAATTCCGACTCTATTCGAGCAAACTCACTGGCGCCGGTCCGATCCACGAGATTGAGCTCAGCGTGCCTTGTCGTGAATAGTCGCTTTTAGAGTCGGCTCGAAAGCGGCGCCGCAACATGCTCGAGCGACTTTCGCTCCGCTGGCACCCCGATGAATACCTCGGTCAAGGCCCCAACCATCATGAGGCCTGCCCCTACCAGATAACCGGCGAATAGCGCCGCGCTCGATCCAGTCCCGATCAACCATCCAAACAAAATTGGCGCGCCGACTCCACCGGCAAGCGTCCCGATTGCATAGAAAATGGCAATAGCCAAGGCACGAATTTCCAATGGGAATATTTCGCTCACGGTGAGATAGGCTGAACTGGCTGCGGCGGAGGCGATGAAGAAAATGATCGACCATGCCAGCGTTTGTGTCTGTGCGGTGAGCAAGCCTGCGTAAAAGAGCCATCCTGTTAGCGCCAACAAAAGTCCGGCCAACCCATAAGTGGTGGCAATCATCTTCTTCCGTCCCACGGTATCGAAAAGATGCCCGAGCAGGATTGGACCGAGCACATTGCCAATCGCGAACGGCAACAGGTAACCGCCAACATTCTGCTCCGGCACGTTGTAAAACTTCATTAGCACCAGTGCGTAGGTAAAAAAGATCGCGTTGTAAAAGAATGCCTGAGTAAACATGAGGATAAACCCGAGCACTGAACGCTCCCGATGTTCGTGAGCGATCGCATTCCAAATCTCGCGCCATGGCGTGTGTGTTCGCGTCCGAATCCGCGTCGGTAACATTTCATCTCGCGCTTCAGGCGCCGCGGCTTTTACCAATCGTTCGACTTCCGCGACAATCTGTTCTGCTTCGTGATTGCGACCGTGGATCATCAACCAGCGCGGGCTTTCCGGAATCCATTGCCGAAAGAAGATCACCACCAGTCCCAAGGTGGCGCCAATCCCGAAGGCGCAGCGCCAGCCTAACCAAACTGGTAGCCGTTGCGGATCGAGCAGTATCAGCGTTCCGATTGCGCCCAACGCAGCACCGACCCAGTACGAACCGTTGATCATGAGATCGACGCGCCCACGGACCCGAGCCGGGATGAGCTCATCGATGGCCGAGTTAATGGCCGCGTATTCACCACCAATGCCAGCGCCGGTCAGAGCACGAAAAATGGCGTAACTTGCAAAATTCCAGGAGAAGGCGCTTAACCCCGTTCCGAGAAGGTAAACCGCCACCGTGATGAAGAATAACTTCTTTCGGCCGAACCGGTCCGCGCCATATCCAAAAAGGAGCGCTCCGATCACAGCGCCAGTCAGGTAATAGGTGGCGCTGGCGCCGACCTCGATCGGAGTCAGGCCCAAAGTATCCGGCCGGGTAAGAATGCCGCCGAGCGCCCCGGCCAGCGTCACTTCGAGACCATCGAGTATCCAGGTTGCACCGAGTGCGACAACGATCAGCCAATGCCATCGACTCCACGGCAAACCATCCAACCGTGAGGGAACATACGATTCAATTGTTTCACCAGCGAACATCAGTCGCGACTCGGCAGAGATTTTATACGCGGACAAATTGCACTTCGATTAGAGGATCAAGGCGAGCGCCAATTTCCAATTCTCTGCTAGGATTGTTGAATTTGTGTCGGCACCATGATGCCGTCGCGCATTCCGTGAATCAGTTTTTTGTCTGCCGGCACAATTGTCGTTAGCGCACCGCGCATTTTTACCCGGTCGCCTTCGACAAAATAGTACGGGCATAAGCGAACCCGGCCTTTTAGTGGTCGCACCTCGCCATGTTCGCCGTTGTAGTATTGGTGCTCGAACAGGCTGCTCTTATGGAATTGCTGCAAAATTGTTGGCTGCTCGCCAAAGTTGCCGAGCGCATGTTCGATTCGCTTCTCCCATTCATGATGTGGCAGATCTGCGCCGAGGGCGACGCCGCGACTACCCCAACCGAGGGGCGAGAACCCGCTCACTTTCAAAAGTAAATCGCGCTCTTTCTGGCTGAACCTGGTTGCCTCACGCCAATCATGAATCTCTAACCGTGGAATGACGGCGTGTTGTGGTAAGGGTGTTGGATCAAGCAACCAGGTGTAGGGAATAACTTCTCGCAGTTTCAGGAAATATTTTTCACCCAGCTCGCGTCGCCAAAATTCCCGCAGCGGCTTCAGCCAGAAAAGCGCGAACCACATTTTTTCTTCCAGGAATGGTTTGATCGGCGGCGTGATCCGCACCTTTCCTTCAGCCGCAGCTTTTAATACCTCGTCAATGTTTGGAACATTCGGCAGATCAAACAACTAGAAAAACCGGTAAACATCGCGTCCGTTCGTCGGTTCATAATTTTCTGCGGACATCACCCGCCAATTCGATGTTTGATGTTCGGTGTTATCCGCCAGTCCGGCTCGGACTGTTCGGCGTTTGCTTAGCTCCTTCGCCAGCCACTCCATCTCCGGCCGATAGGTCGCCGACTCGTTGGAAACCAAAATGTCCCCGCCATTCGGCAACACGGTTTGGAATCCATCAAGCATTCCGCTTTCACCACCGATCACATCTTGGCCCAGCGCTGAGTAGGTCCGATTTAACCATGCCGTCAGTCCTATCCCACCCGGCACCGAATCGATTTCTGCAATGATATACTTCTTCTCCGTCAGAATCAGATCCGGCCGAATAACGCGCGGCAATTCTTCACGAAAATTTTTCTGTCGCGATAGCTTGACTAGTTCCGCCGGTTTGCCCGCATCCAGATACTTCGCGATCCACTCTGGCTGCTTCCCGCGAGCACTCAGTTGATAAAGCTGATTACACGCGCGCTGAAAAACAAAAAGACGATGTCCGAGACGCTCAAGATCGTCGGCAAATTTTTCCGAAATCGGAAATGCTTCCGGCGAAATGAGCCAGTCCTTGTCCGCGAAGAGGCCTTCTTTGGGAAGGGAATTGCGAATCGTTTGTAGTTTTTTGTCGACCGTTGCCAGCATGCTGACTCATCAACGTCCAACGCCCAACGCCCAACGTCCAACGCTCAATTCAGACCCCCTCGTCACTGGGTGCTGAGCGTTGGTGTTGAATTTCTATCTTCCAGCGGCCATCCGCTTCAGCGCCATCTTCACCAATTCTTCCGCCGATTTCCCCGCGCCTTCGCGTTCCTGTATATCGCGCACCAATTTGTGGGCGTCGACCTGCTTGTAGCCGAGCGCGATCAACGCCAGCACTGCTTCGTTCGCCTGTTCTTGTTCCGGCGTCGGCGCATGCGCCGCACTGGCTGCTTCCCACGCGGCTGCTACACCGACCCTGTCCTTTAACTCGAGTACCATACGCTCCGCCGTTTTCCTTCCAACGCCGCTGATCTTCGAAAGTGACGCCACGTCGTTGTTCACCACCGCCGCCTTAAAATTGTTAACACTCATGCCGCTCAACACCGCCAGTGCCAGTTTCGGCCCGATACCGCTGACGTGATTGACGAGCAATCGGAAAAGATCGCGTTCCGGCGCGGTCATAAATCCATAAAGGATATGGGCGTCTTCGCGCACGTGCAGGTGCGTGAGAATTTCGATTGGCTGACCGATTGCCGGAAGTTTATCGTAGCTCGAAAGCGGAATAAAAACGTCGTAGCCGACGCCGCCGACATCAATCGTCGCCTGCGTCGGCAACGCATGCACGAGCCGGCCATGGAGAAACGTAATCACGTTCAATCCCTAGCGACGAGGCGAACGTCTGCAAAGCAACTTTTCACCATGACTATTGCGTTTTTAAAAACATCATCAGATCCACACGCTCACCCTTTGCTACGTTAAACCCTTCCGCGTGGTAGGCCCGCCACGAGCCGCCACTATGAGGAAAAATTTCTGCGGCTGATCTTGTCGGCAACACCACAAACCGCGCGCCGGGCCGATTCATGAATTCCACGGCCTCTTTCCGTTTCAATGGCGTCATGAATCC
>DATELT010000123.1:0-2398 GCA_035276245.1 Chthoniobacterales bacterium | reverse complement strand
CTAAGACAAATGCTGTTAGCCTACGAATCCAGCCTATCCGCGAAACGAATGACGAGAGAGGAACAAGAACTGGCCGCTGCTCTTCGCGAACGTCTAAAAATTATCTCCGACAAATCCAGCCGCTGCAATCCCGATGAGCACATGGCGCGACTCCGCGAGATCTCCGAACGCATTGAATCTCTAGCCAATGCTCTCCCCCAGCCCGTTCCGCTGCGGTTAGCCCACTTCCTCGATCGCCGGAGTTACGACAAAGCGTTGGAATTCCTCTGTAGCGGCGGTCCATGACCACCGTTTTCCTCTGGAGCGGACACGTAACGCATGTTGTCGCGACAGTGTATCAACCACCGTGCTTCAGTATGTGCGCCGCTACGATTAGCGGGAGTACAACTCGACGATCAGCTGTTCGTTGACCATCGGCTGGATTTCTTCGCGCGAAGGAATGCGGGCAACTTTGCCTTTGAGAGCGTCGCGATCGACTGTCAGCCAGTCCGGGACTGGAACGATTTGCGTTAGTTCGAGATTGCGCAGAGCGAGTTGACGCGTCTTCGGTTTGTCTTTGACCGAGATCTCGTCGCCGGCCTTCACGTTGAAGGAGGAAATGTTCACCGTCTTGCCATTAACCAGGACGTGGCCGTGCGAAACCAGCTGGCGGGCACCAGCACGGGTGTTGGCCAGACCCAGACGAAAGACGACATTGTCGAGGCGGGTCTCGAGCAATTGTAAAAGCGTTTCGCCCGTGACACCGCGTTTCCGCAACGCGCTTTGGAAAATCCGACGAAACTGGCGCTCCAGCAGCCCATACTGGTAACGCAGCTTTTGTTTTTCACCGAGCGCGATCGCGTAATCGGATTGCTTCCGTCGCGAACCTTTCGGTCCATGCATTCCGGGGGGATAATTTTTTCGCTCGAGCGATTTGGATGGCCCGAAAAGCGGGACGCCGTAACGGCGGCTAACTTTTGTTTTTGGTCCGGTGTATCTGCCCACTTAGAGATTGATGGTTGAGGATGGTTAGTTGATTGAATTAGACGCGGCGTTGTTTCGGCGGGCGGCAGCCATTGTGCGGAACGGGGGTAACATCGCGGATGACAGTGAGTTCCAGACCGATGGCTTGAAGAGCGCGAACAGCCGATTCGCGACCGGCGCCCGGCCCTTTGACCAGCACTTCCACTTCCTTAAGACCGTGCCCCATGGCCTGGCGCGAGGCGTCCTGCGCTACCATTTGCGCAGCATAGGCTGTGCTTTTGCGCGAACCTTTGAACCCAACCTTCCCGGCGCTCGACCATCCGATAACATTGCCTTTCATGTCTGTGATGGTGACGATGGTGTTGTTGAACGTCGCCAGGATGTGCGCGATGCCGTTGTGAATGTTTTTGCTTCCCTTCGCCTTGACGATCTTTGGCTGTTCGACGACGTCGGGGCTAAGGGAAAGGTTTTCCGCCGGCGCCGCAGGCGTCGGCGCGGTTTCTTCCTTCTTCGCCTTGGGCGCAGTCTTTTTCTTTGGCTCAGCCCCGGCTATTTCGGTGACACCTTCGACCGACTCGGTTTTCGCGGCCTCTTTTGGTTTCGTTCGCGGCTTCTTGCCCTCGTCGTCGGCAGTTTTCTTTGATTCAGTCATTAAACTTTACCTGCTTTAGCGTCTTTGTTGCGAATCACGCCGACGGTCTTGCGCGGACCTTTGCGAGTGCGCGCGTTTGTGCTGGTGCGCTGCCCGCGAACGGGCAAGCCACGGCGATGTCGGATTCCACGATAACAATTGATCGCCTGTAAACGCTTGAGATTGCCTTGCACCTCGCGGCGCAGATCACCTTCAATCGGGATCTTGTTGCTCGTGATCGAGTGAATGATCTCGTTCAATTGCTGCGGCGTGAGATTTTTCGCGCGCAGATTCGGATCGATATTCGTCTGATCGAGAATGCGCTTTGCGATCGCAGGCCCAATTCCGTAAATATAAGTAAGCGACGCTTCGATGCGTTTCTCCGCCGGTATTTCAACTCCCAATAATCGTGGCATGTTTTGTAAGTCGTTAAATCGTTAATCCGTTAAATTACTAAATCGTTTCCAATTTCCCCAAATCACTTCTCACTAGTCACGAATCACTTTTCTTTACCCCTGCCGTTGTTTATGCCGCGGGTTCTTGCAGATGACGCGCACCACATTCTTGCGCTTCACAATCTTGCAAGATTCACAAAGTCTTCTTACTGATGGTCTTACTTTCATTTTTCCACGAGACGAAAAACCGCCGGGAGGTATCCGCGGGGTTATTTATGACGAAACGTAATCCGCCCCTTCGACAAATCGTAGGGCGAAATCTCTAGCATAACTTTGTCTCCTGGCAAGATACGAATGAAGTGGAGCCGCATTTTCCCCGAAATATGGGCCAAAACCCGGTGGCCGTTGG
>DATELT010000122.1:0-5219 GCA_035276245.1 Chthoniobacterales bacterium | reverse complement strand
TGGATCATGCTCCAAGGCAGAATCAGCCCTTAACTTTTTCCCCTTTTCCTCTTTCCTTTTCTCAAAACTGAAATATTCTCCGCGCTGCGAATGGCTAAAATCGTAATAATCGATGACGAGCCCGCGATGGTCGAAGTCATCGTCACCCTCTGTCGGGAAAAGGGCCACCAGGTTTTCCCGTTCAACGCCGCGCCGAAAGCTGTCGAACAAATGGATTCCATTCAACCTCATGTCGTCATCGCCGACATTCGAATGGAAACTATGACGGGCTTCGATGTCCTCCGACATGTGCGCGAACATCTCCGGCAAACTGCCGTCATCCTCATCACCGCCTATGCCTCGGTTGAGACCGCGGTCGAAGCGATGAAGATGGGCGCGTACGATTATGTTACCAAACCCTTCAAGATCGACGAGCTGCAAATGACGGTGCAGCGCGCGCTCGATTACCAGGCGGCGCTGCGCGAGAACGTTTATCTCCGGAAGGAACTCAAGAACAAATACAAATTTGAAAACATCATTGGTACCAGCCGCAAAATGCAGCTGGTCTACAGCCTTATTAATAAGGTCGCTGACACCGACAGCACCGTTTTAATCCAAGGCGAAAGCGGGACCGGCAAGGAACTGGTAGCACGCGGCCTGCATTTCAACAGCAACCGCCAGCATCATCCATTCGTCGCAATCAATTGCAGCGCGCTTCCGGAAAATTTGCTGGAGTCGGAATTGTTTGGTCACAAAAAAGGCGCCTTCACCGGCGCAGTGGCTGACAAGCGTGGATTGTTCGAAGAAGCAAATCTCGGCACGATCTTTCTTGATGAAGTCAACTCGATGGCGCCGCAGCTGCAGACAAAACTGTTGCGCGTCCTGCAGGAGCGCGAAGTGCGACGTGTCGGCGATAACAAGAGTTCGTCGGTAAATGTGCGCGTCGTTGGCGCAACCAATGAAGCGCTGCTGCCCAAATTGAAGGACGGAACTTTCCGCGAAGATTTGTACTATCGCCTCGCAGTCATTCCGATCGAAATTCCAGCGTTGCGCGAACGGTTGGAAGACGTGCCGCTACTGGTGAACCATTTTTTGCAAAAGCAATCTGCAGCTGCCGGCGGCGACACGAAGAAAATTGATCCCAAAGCAGTCGATATTCTCTGCCACTACGATTATCCCGGTAACGTCCGCGAATTGGAAAATGCAATCGAGCGCGCTTGCGCCTTGTGCGAAAACGATATGATTTTGCCGGCGGACTTGCCGCCGAACATCGTGTCGACCGCAATCGGCGAAAAGGCGGAACAGGCGCGTGCCTCCATGCCGGTCGGCGAAGCATTGGAGGATTTTATTCAGCAACAGGAGCGCGGTTACATTGAAGCAACGCTGGCACATTGCGGCGGCTCACGCGAGAAGGCTGCGACCATGCTCGGAATCAGCATGGCGACCCTTTATCGCAAGGTCGAGCCCAAGAAAAAGTAACTGCCGCTTTCGTCGGAGAACGTCAAGGCACAGCCGTCTTTTACGCCAGTCGGGCCCGGACTTGGCGACCTTCTTTCATAATGCGGTGGCTCAGCCGCAGCTGATGTGGCGCCGGGTCATCGACCCGGCTACGACGCTCGATCACGCCGGCCTCTACTAGCCCCGCTTGCTGAAGATGCGGAGTTGGTCCGCCGCTTTTTGAAGTTCGTCGAGTTGATCGAGCGTCGCCTGCTGCTGTTTCAGAATGTCGTCGTTCAGCGCCTTTAGTTCCTGAAGCTCCTTAATGTTCGCGGCCATTTCCGCCTCCTCCTTTGCTGTGTCCGCCGCAACCGGAATAGGCCGTGCCGGCATGGGGAGCGGCGTGGGCTCGGAGGTCTGCGCAATCCCGACCACCGTGCAGGCGAGCATCGCCGCGCTGATTATGAAAACTCGTACCGTCCGCATTTTATCGGCCTCCGCGGCTGGAAAAAATTCGCGCCATCCGAATACTCTCGGCCAGGGTGGCAAGCTTCTCGTCGATCTTGACCTGATTGGCCGCCATCGCGGCTTGTTGCGCCCGAACTTCCTTGATAAGGGCAGCTAGTTCCACCTCGGCGGGATTCTGCTGCGGAGCCTGCGCCGGCGCTGTCGAAGCGAGTGTGATAATTACGCAAAACGCAAACAGGAGCGTTGGTTTCATAGACAGTATTTTCATTTAAGAGCAATTCGCGTTCCGCCATCTGCACTTGGAAGCCTTCCCCCCGATTTGCGGCGTGGAAACTGCTTGCGAGTGCCTCACAAGAACAATATCGTTGTCACGATGGCCGCGCAGGGGATGCATCAATCGCAGAATCTTTCTCTGCAACAGGTTCTTGCGCCGCAGCTTCAGCAAAGTCTTCTCATTCTTCAGGCCCCTTTGCTTGAACTGCGCAACCTGGTGCAGCAGGAAATGGAAACCAACCCGGTGCTGGAAGAGCTCCCGACCGATCCCGATAATCCTTCAACGACCGAATCGGCGGCGAACGATCAAGAGTTCAAGGAGGAATTCGATAAGCTGGCGAAACTCGACGAAGAATGGCGCGATTACATGGCGCAATCCGGCAGCTACAGCGCCCGGGCCCACGAAGACGAAGAAAAACGCCAGTTCTTTTTCGATTCCATCGCCACCACTGAGACCTTGCAACAGCACCTGATGTCACAGCTTAATCAACAGGTGCTGAATGCTAACGACCGCAAAACCGCTGAGCTCATCATCGGCAATATTGACGACAATGGGTTTCTCCAGACCACCCCGGAAGAAATGGCACTCAATACCGGGATCGCGAGGGACGATTTCGAGCACATGCTCACGCTCATCCAAAGCTTTTACCCACCGGGCGTAGGCGCTCGCGACTTGCGCGAATGTCTCCTCATTCAATTAAAACGCGACGGCAAGGGAAATAGCCTGGAATACAAAATCATTTTCGAGCATATGCAGGATTTGGGCAAACGCCGCTTCCCTGAAATCGCGAGGCGCATGGGCATTAGTGTCGAGCAGGTGCAAAAGTGCGCGAATAACATCGCGCAATTGGAGCCGCGACCGGGCGCGATCTTCGCCGAGGCCCCGAAAAATTACGTTGTGCCAGATGTGACCGTCGAAAAGATAAACGGCGAATACCAGGTTATTCTCAACGGCGATCAAATTCCACATCTCCGCATCAGCAACACTTACAAGGACATCATGGCGCAGGACGGAAATGGAAGTGAAGTGAAGGATTACATCCGCGACAAAATCCGAAGCGGAAAATTCCTGATCAAATCGATCCACCAACGGCAACAGACAATTTCCAACATTGCGCACCAGATTGTTTCGCGGCAGCGCGATTTCTTCGACAAGGGTTCATCGCAATTGAAACCGATGACGATGGTACAAATCGCTGACGCGGTTGGAGTCCACGAAACCACAGTCAGCCGCGCCATTAGCGGCAAATACATGGCCACGCCGCAAGGTGTTTACGAGATGAAATACTTCTTCACGCCGGGCTACCAGACCGCGACTGGCGAGTCGATGAGTAATACCAGCGTCAAGGAAGCCATCCTGGATCTGGTGAAAAATGAAGATGGCAACGCGCCGTTGAGTGACAAGGAAATCGTCGAGATCCTGAGCAACCGCGGCATTCCGATTGCGCGCCGCACCGTCGCAAAATATCGGACTGAGCTCAATATTTTGCCGAGCAACATGCGGCGGAAGTATTGAGCGTCCGGCTCACGTTGAATCGCTAACCGTTGCATTGTTAAATCGGGAAACCTTTTTAACGTTGTAACACTTTTAACTTTGCGACGATTTATGACTCCCTTCCTCCGCGCCGCCGTCATTGAGGAATGGCGCGGTTTGGCAGAGAAAAAGCGGCGCCCGGATAAATGGGAGACGCCTGGCGTTTTGCTACCTAAGCTGATGCAAAAGCTCGGCCTGAAAGAACGGTTGCGCGAAAGCGAAGTGATCGACGCCTGGTCCTCGATCGTCGGTGAATTCATCGCCACCCATTCCGCCCCGGTCGCGTTACGCGACGGTGTCCTCTATGTCCGCGTCCTCCAGCCGTCGCTGCATTACGAACTCGAACAGATTTCCAAAAGCAACATCTTGCGGAAACTAAAGCAACGCTTCGGCAGTCGCACGATCCGTGACGTCCGGTTTCGGCTCGGCTGACACCAGTCAAAGCCGGGCCGGCAGCGTGACCGTTTACGAATCAGAGTTGGCCGTGACAACGACGCGGTCGCCCGTGATTTGAACCCGCAGCGGAAACAATCCGCCGCCGGTGCAGGGTCCACCGGCACATTTTCCGGTAGCAGGCTCGTAAAGCGAGCCGTGAGTTCCGCACTTTAGAAATTGGCGGTCATCGCTGAAGAATTCGTTCGGCCACCAATCGAGTGGCGTTCCGGCATGGACACAATGATTGACATAGGCGTAATAACGCCCGCTGAAGTTGACTAAGAAGCCTTCTACGAGCCGTTCCCGCCACAGGATGTGAAATTTCAGGGAGCGGCCGGGCGATATTTCAGTCATTGATGCCGACCAGACTGTTGGAGCACGATCTATTCTGGTAGGTTCCATCTAAAACGCCGGGATAGGAGTTCGGGCGACTCTGATCGGGTTCTGGGCATGCACCCGAGTCGGAAGTCTTGAGCCGTTTCGGAAGCGACCATCAACCAACACTACGAGTTCGCGCACTGTTCGCCCTATCGGTGCTGGATTCCATTGCAGTCTGTTAGTTGCGAGTCGAAGCGTAGTCTTGTGATCGAGGGTTGCTCTGATCGCAATCGTTAGACCGAAGCGAGCCATCCACGCCCCGACGCATCCATGCGCTCCGAACCCGAAAGACACGTGATGATTTGGGCGACGCGAAAGGTCAAGCCGATCCGGGTCCGTAAACTGTCCGGGGTCACGGTTCGCCGCGCCTAACAACAACACGAGCAGTTGTTTGGGGCCAATTCTTTGGCCAGCAAATTCTATTTCCTCCGGGACCCCGCGGATCGCCACCTGAACGGGTGTCTCGTAGCGCAGCAGCTCCTCCACGGCAATATTAATCAATTGGGGATTTTTGCGGAGATGAATGAGTTGCTCAGGATGTTGCAGCAAAACAAGCACAGCATTCGTGATTGCAGCGGCCATGTTTCGCACGCCGGCATGAAGAAAAAGTACGCAATTCGCGAGCACCTCATCTTCACTGAGCGTCGCTTCGTTGGGTTCTACGGACAAAGTACGGCCAATCACATCGTCAACGAAGTTCTCGCGCCGAGCGGCA
>DATELT010000121.1:0-2776 GCA_035276245.1 Chthoniobacterales bacterium | reverse complement strand
AACACCCCAATGTCGCAGACCGAGACAGACCGCAAGCGGCCGACTTCTCCGGAACCTCACGGCCGCGCTGTTCGCCTTCTACGAAGTTTGTGAAGTGACTATTTAATCTCGACCTTTGCCCCGGCCGCTTCGATTTTCTTTTTCATCTCTTCGGCTTCGGCTTTGGTCACGCCTTCCTTGATCGTTTTCGGCGCCCCTTCTACCAGCGCTTTGGCTTCGGCCAGGCCAAGACCGGGCACTGCGCCGCGCACTTCCTTAATCACACCGATCTTGTTCGCGCCCATTTCTTTCAAGATCACCTCGAAAGTTGTTTTCTCTTCGGCCGCCGGAGCTGCGGCGCCACCGCCACCGCCCGCCGGGGCTGCCGCCACCGCCACTGGAGCCGCTGCGCTCACGCCCCATTTCTCTTCCAGTTGTTTTACCAGCCCAGCAATCTCGAGCACGGTCAGGCCGCTCAGTTGCTCCACAATTTTGTCTGTATCTGCCATTTTGTTTTCCTCAGTTCGCCGCTCACGGAAGCCCCCGCGAAATTAAGCCTGAAAGCTTTCAGGCCGGACGTGTTTGGTTTTCATTTTATTGTAGGGCAACCTTTCGGTTGCCGCGGCAGGCGACGCGCCCGCCCTACAAAAATTCTTATGCGCTAGCCTCCGTTGGATTTCCTTCCTTTTGCGCCTTCGCGTTCAACAATCTCGCCAACGACGCAGCCGGCTCGTTCAATAACCGCACCAGCTTCGTTGCCGGCGACAACAGCAATCCCAGCAATTGCGCCAGTAAAACTTCCCGCGACGGCAAATCCGCCAGCACCTCAATTTCCTTCGCCGACAAAACCGATTTGTCGACGATTCCGATCTTCAGCGCCGCGACTTTGAATTCTGCCGCAAACGTTTTCAAAATCTTGGCCACTGGCGCAACGTCCTTCTCGCCCAGCACGATCGCCGTCTGACCGCTGAGTTTGTCAGCGACATCCGGCAATCCGGAATCGTTCATCGCCCGTTTCAAGAAACTGTTCTTCACCACCCGCACTTCCGCACCGGTCGGCGCGAGGCGGTTCCTCAAATCGCCAAACTGACCGACCCTCATCCGCTGATAATCGGTCACGAGCACGAAAGGCGACCGGGTCAATTTCTCGGCAAGATCGGAAACGATGCTGGCTTTCTCGGGTCTCATGAAAAGTTGTTAGTTGATAGTTGAGAGTTCGGTTTAGACACTAAGATATGGCCCGGGATCAATCCGCACCCCGGGAGACATCGTCGCGCTTATCGTCATTGCTTCAAGATAGCGACCCTTGGCGTGCGCAGGTCGCGCTCGCACGACCGCTTCAATCACGGCGTTTCCATTTTCAACCAATGCGCTTTCCGCAAACGAAAATTTTCCGACCGGCACCGCTACGTTGCCATTTTTATCGAGCTTGAATTCAACGCGACCGGCTTTCACTTCCTGCACCGCTTTGGCAGTATCTTCGGTCACAGTTCCAGTCTTCGGATTCGGCATCAGCCCGCGCGGACCCAAAAGCTTTCCAAGCTTGCGCACTTCTGCCATCGCTGCCGGCGTTGCCACCGTCACATCAAAATCCTGAAAACCCTCCTGCACCTTTTGAATCAAATCCTTGAATCCGACAAACTCCGCCCCGGCCCCTTTTGCATCATCCGCCGCCTTGCCTTCGGCGAAGACAAGCACCCGCACTTTCTTGCCGCTGCCATGGGGAAGCGGACACGTCCCCCGGACCATCTGGTCGGACTGTTTCGGATCTACCCCGAGTCGAAACGAAACGGTAACGGTTTGATCGAACTTGGTCGGCTGAAATTTTTTCAGCGTCGCTACAGCGTCATTCAGGCTATAAGTCTTTTTCCGATCCACCTGCTCAGCAGCAGCGCGATATCTCTTTGAGCGATCTTGTTGCATGATTTTGTGCAGTCCAAACGAGCTGAAACGCTCTCCTGCTAAGGTCGCCATTTCTGGCGAGGGCGACCAAACTAGCGGCTATTTCCCGATTGTCAAAGACCGCTCGCGCCGTCATCCCGGATCGCGCGGACGTCGTGTCCGCGAAAGGGAGATTTCTCGTTCCGAGTCGGACTGGCGTTATCTGCGCGCTCGGAACGATAATCATCGGACATTGAGCGTTCCGTGTTAACAGAACCCGGCTTCCGTCCGACCAAGCGGGGCCGCTACGTTAGAAATCCGCGCCCATCTCTTCCAATCCATCCAGCCCGGCAGTTTTCGGCTGCGGCGTCGCAGGTCCATTGCGAACAATCTTTCCCTCCTTCATCACAAACGAAACGCGTTCCGTGGCGGTGATGTCCTGCGTCGGATCGCCGGGTATGGCGATGACATCAGCCAGCTTTCCTTTCTCGAGCGTGCCGAGTTTTTGTGCAACGCCAAGCAGTTCGGCATCACTGGCAGTCGCGCTCTTTAACGCATCGATCGGCGACATTCCCAAATCGGTCATCAATTTGAATTCCTTCGCATTCTGTCCGTGCGGAAAAACTCCGGAATCGGTACCGAATGATATTTTCACGCCGATCTTGAGTGCGTTGCGAAACATTTCCGTGCGTGCGTCGAATGCCGCCTGCGCCTTGGCTTGGATGGCCGGCGGATAGGTTTTCACCCGCGGCATGATGTACTCGGCCGCCAGAAGTGTGGGCGTGAGATACGTTCCTTTGCTCTTCATCAAGGTCAGCGTCTCCGGTTTCAAAAACGAACCGTGCTCGATGGAATCCACACCGGCGGCAATAGCTTCGCGCGCGGCCTGATCACCGTGACAATGCACTGCCACTTT
>DATELT010000120.1:0-13834 GCA_035276245.1 Chthoniobacterales bacterium | reverse complement strand
TCATCAGGCTGGACGGGGCGCATGAATGCGGCGTTCGGCTTGCGTTTGGACTTTTTAGCTTTGGTTTTCGGCATGACCGGTGATTAAAACCGAAGCAACGAGCAGGGCAATAACATTTTTTGCCTTGGAGAAATTAATTTTCCCCCTCGAGACGCCGGACGGCGAGCGTAGCGATATCATCCGCGGGGACGACATTGGACGGCGTCGGCGCAGGTTGGTGTAAAAAATCTTGCAGAACGGACTGTGAGTTGCCCGGCGCGGAGCGTAATTGTTTCGCGACTTCTGCGGGCGCGAGGCGGCGCTCGTCGCCCGGGCCAACGCCATACAACCCATCCGTGTAGAGAAGAAACAAGTCGCCGCCGTGCAGCTCCATCTTTGTTTCGTTAAAGCTGGAAGTCGCGACCAGACCAAGCGGCGGCGAGGTTGATGCGATCGATTCGGTGGCGCCATCGCCCCGTGCTATCAGCAGCGGTGGATGCCCCGCGCCCACAATGCTGCCGGCGCCCTTTTCCATATCGAGCGCGACGCACATTGCGGTCATGAATGAACGCGCCCCGAGAATGCTGCGAAAATCGCGATCCACCGCATGCATGATTCCAGCCGGGGTGTCGTTCTCGCCATTGGCGTGGTGAAAAAGTAATTTCGCCAGCGTCGTCAGCAACGCGGCCGCTGCGCCGTGCCCGGTGGCATCAGCGATCCAAAACAGCATGCGGCCGTCGCGCATTCGGAGCCAGCCGTAAATATCGCCACCCACCTGAATGACTGGCCGATAAAATGCGGCGATTTCCCATCCTGGAAACTCCGGAGGCTTTGCCGGAATGAGCGAGCGCTGTGTGCGTTGCGCCGCTTCGAGGTCCTGCTCGAGGTTTCCCCGCCATGCTTCCAACTCTTCGTTTTGTTTAAGTAATTGTTCGCGCATTGAGCGCAGACGCAATTGCGTTTCGATACGCGCCCGCAGCACCTCGGGGTGAATCGGCTTGGTGACGAAATCATCTGCTCCCGCCCGAAGACAGAGCACTTCGCTTTCTTCGCTACCGTGACCGGTTAACATGATGGTCGGAATCTGCGCGATTGCCGGAGACGGGTCGGCCCGAATTTGTTTTGAGACATCAGCGCCATCAAGCCCGGGCATGTCGTAGTCCAGCAGGAGGAGGCAGGGTGGGTGTTTGCGCACAAATCCGAGCGCTTCTTCGCCGCTCTCCGCTTCGGCGCACGAATACCCAGCAGCCGTTAATGTTCGT
This sequence comes from Chthoniobacterales bacterium, assembly GCA_035276245.1. Lineage (GTDB taxonomy): Bacteria > Verrucomicrobiota > Verrucomicrobiia > Chthoniobacterales > UBA10450 > AV69. The sequence goes on along the minus strand of DATELT010000120.1, from coordinate 12,593 downwards.
GTCAGCAACCGCCGACTTGCGCGATCGTCGTCAACCACCAGAATTCGATTATCCTCGCTGGTCATTCCCTAAAATAGAATCGAAAGACAATCGTGTGAGGCATGTATCCCCGAAACCATACACCATGGTGTTGCAATTATCGAAACGCACGCTTTTGAATTGTCAGTATATTAAGGTTGAATTAGAAGAGGGACGGGTTTGTCGAATCGATTCTTATGAAATGCTTACCGTGGCTCGTGTTTCTTGGTGTCTTTGCTTTCGTCTCATGTGCGGATAATGAGCCGCCGGTACGTCATCGCGTGGCACGTTATCCAAACGCGCCAGAAGAGCCGGTAACCCAACCCTACAATCCAAACCAGCCGCCTCCCCCACCGCAGACGGCGGAAGAAAACACGCTGCCAGAGGCCTCCGCTTCGCCGGCAGCGCGGACGACCAAAGGCGATCTGCCGTACGGTATCCCGGTTCCGAATAAGCCTGGATTTGTGACCAGCCCTTACGCACCGAACCAGGGCTACGTCGATGTTCGGGGGTTTCCGCCGGGCACCGAAGTAAAAGATCCCTACACGAACAAAATCTTTCTCGTACCGTAGAGCGGAAGTCGAACTGGGGCGCACGTCGACAGCGCACGCTACGGGGATGGGGAGCAGAACACAGACTTGGAAGTCTATGCTCCCAAGCTGGGCGACAGGAAGTTTTTGCTCTGCGGACGTCAGCGGACTTCTGGTGGACAAGGGCGTCGGATATCGGCATGGTTCCTCCTTACCGATTTGGGCGGTTAGGATTCGAAAGGCACATGGAAGTTCGGGTTAAACGCGCACCTCGTATCGACACGGAAATCACTGTTCCGGGGGACAAGAGCATTTCTCATCGTGCGGCCATTATCGCCGCGCTCTCCAATGGAGTTTGCCGCCTCGACGGTTTTCTCATGGGCGATGATTGTCTGCGAACCGTTAACGCCTTGCGCGCACTCGGTGTTCGCATCGATGACCCGGAACCGCACACGATCATCGTCCATGGAAAAAGACGCGTGCTCAATCCGCCGACCGATGAAATTGATTGCGGCAACTCTGCGACCACGATGCGGCTGATGGCGGGATTACTGGCCGGCCAAACATTCGAAAGCCGGCTGGTTGGCGATGCTTCACTTTCGAAGCGCCCAATGGGGCGCGTCATCGCCCCGCTGCAGCGGATGGGCGCAAACATTTCGGCGGAAGGTCCTGACGAGACTCCGCCGCTGCGCATTCGTGGTGGGTCGTTGCGTGGAATTCGCTACGAAATGCCCATCCCAAGTGCGCAGGTGAAAAGCGCGGTTTTGCTCGCCGGCCTATTCGCCAAAGGCAAAACGTCAGTTGTCGAGGAAACCCAGACTCGCGATCACACCGAGCGGATGCTGCGTTATTTTTTCGTCCGCACTACGCGGGAAGAGAACGGAACGATCTCAATTTTTGGCGATCAAGTTCCCGAATCGCGCGACTTCCGCATTCCGGGTGACCTTTCTTCGGCGACTTACTGGCTCGCGGCTGCGGCGGCACAGCCCGGCGGCCACCTCCTCGTTCGCGAGGTCGGTTTAAATACCACACGCACCCCGGTGCTCGGCATTCTCGTGCGAATGGGCGCGCAAGTGCGGGAAGCGATTGAAGATGTCGACCAACTCGAACCACACGGCATCGTGGAAGTGACTGGCTCGATGTTAAAAGGAACGGTCATCCAGGGGAAAGAAGTCGCGCAATTGATCGACGAGCTTCCGGTGCTGGCCGTGGCCGGCGCACTCGCCAATGGCACGACCATAATTCGTCAGGCCCAGGAATTACGCGTGAAAGAAACCGATCGCATTGCTGCCATCGCGCACAATTTGCGGGTGATGGGCGCGCAAGTGATTGAGCTAAGCGACGGACTCGAGATTCATGGCCCCGCCCCGTTGCGTGGAGGCCGCGTCGATAGTTTTGGTGATCATCGCATCGCCATGGCATTTGCCATCGCCGGACTTTTCGCAGATGGCGAAACCATCGTGCAGGATGCCGAATGTGTGGAGATTTCCTACCCAGGTTTCAAAGGCGCGCTCGAACAATTCATGACTCCGAAGCGTGGTCCGGGAAGCACACCGGTAATTGGCTCGCTCTCGCTCGCCCCGGCGGAGTGATGGTCGGTGTCGTGTTCGCACCTCATCCGAACCCGAACACTTTCGACGTTCGGGCCTCACGAAGTCCGCGGGCTCGGTGCAGGCTACCTCGTGTGATCCACCACGTAGGTGTGGTTCCTCGCGTGCGCTCGGGAATGACAGTCGGGTTTGTTCCAAGGCTTTGGTCGGTGTGACGCAGCGCTTGCTTCTCTGCAATTTCCAATGAAGAACTTGCCCGTATGTCGCCTCATCGCATCATTGCCATCGATGGACCCGCTGCTTCTGGTAAGAGCAGCGTTGCCCTCGCTTTGGCACAGCGGCTTGGATTTTCCTATGTCAATTCGGGTGCGATGTACCGTGCGGTGACATGGCATGTCTTGCAGCGAAGCGTGGATGTGCACGAACCGGCCGCCGTCGTCGCCGCAGTCGAGCAATTAAAAATCGTTTGCCAAATCGTCGATAACCAATCGCACATCCTGATTGACGATCATGATCCCACTTCACATTTGCGGGATGACAATGTGAACCGCGCCGTCTCGATCGTGAGCAGTATCCCGCGTGTTCGCCAGATTTTGCTGCCGCGAATGCGCGAATGCGCCAATGCAAACAACGTCGTCATGGAAGGGCGTGACATCGGCTCGGTCGTTTTTCCGGAAACGCCGTTCAAGTTTTATATCGACGCATCGCCGGAGGTGCGGGTGCAACGCCGACGGGACGAAGGCCAGCGCGATGAAATCGCCGCCCGGGACCGCGCTGATTCTTCGCGCGCGACGTCACCACTCATCGTCGCGCCTGATGCGGAAGTGATCGATACTTCTGTCCTCACGATAGACGGCGTCGTTAACGAAATCATGCGCTGTCTCAAACAAAAGGGACTTCCAATTTAAGGCTTTAACCTTTTTAACGATTACCGATGCTCGCCGCTTGCTCCAAAATGCCAGTCCGGCTCGGACCTCCATGACTGCAATATCTCATCGGCTGCACATGCCGTGAACTCCTACTATTGGCTGGGTTACTGGCTTTCACGTTTGCTCGCGAAAATCTTTTTCCGATTCCGCATTTTGCATCGAGAGCGAATGATCCAGAGCGGACCTGTCATTTTGGCGATGAATCATCAAAGCTTCTTTGATCCGCCGCTGGCCGGAAATGCGTCCGACCGCGCGATTTTTTTTCTCGCCCGCAGGACATTACTAGAGCATTGGTTTTGGGGCTGGTTGCTCCCGAAGCTTAACGTCATTCCCGTCGACCAGGAAGGTAGCGATCGCAGTGCCCTCAAGGCATTGATCCGAATTTTGCGGACAGGGGAGGCGGCGCTGGTGTTTCCGGAAGGCGCCCGCACTCTCGACGGCAATATGCAACCGGCCCAGCCCGGCCTTGGGTTGGTCATCGCGAAAACGCTCGCCCCGGTGGTTCCGATGCGCATCTTTGGGTCGCACGAAGCATGGCCTCGCGGTAGCAATAAAATCCGGTTTAATCCCATTACTATTGTCGTTGGACATCCGATTTTTTTTAGTGAAACGGACATCGTGGCTCGCGGAAAAGGGATGTATCAAATGTTAAGCGACCGGGTAATGAATGAAATCGCCAAGTTAACGATCGATGGCAACGACTGAGGATTCGAACAAGGAGGAGCGAATTTCGATGGGCGCACTCACCGCCATGATCGCGATCGTAATTAGCCTTATTGTCGTCGCAGTCTACGCCAACTGGCAAAGTCTGCATCGCGATGAGATTGAAACAACGACTATCACGCGAATCACACCAACTCCTTCGGCATCTGCCTCACCGATACCCTAACAGCGGAGGGCCGCTTCCGAGCGTCTACGGACATACGGAAGCATCTTCCTCCGTGAGCGCCGTAGTGCTCATTTTTAGGAAATTGCTTGTTTATCTATCGCGATAATTTCCAGGCGCTTTGCCCGCGATTTTGTTCGGCGGCGAGTTGTTGCGCGTAAGCGAGGGTATCGATATTCTCGATCGTCTTGTCGCGGCGAATGGCTTTGATGCGAGGGAAACGCAGGGCGAGGCCGCTGGCATGGCGCGTACTCGGTTGGATGGAATTGAAAGCAACCTCCAGAACGATGTTTGGCTTCACTTCGCGATAACGGCCACGATCAACCAGGGTGTTTTGTTTGAAATGCTCAGTTAGCTCTGCAATCTCAGAGTCGGTCAGTCCACTATAGGCTTTGCCGATGGGTAATAGTTCGCCACTGTTTTCATCGCGCACGGCAAAGGTGTAATCGCTGAGAACATGATTCCGCTTACCGTGGCCAAGCTCTGCAGCCACGACGACCACATCAAGCGTTGCTAGCTCTTTCTTGAGCTTGAACCAAAACAATCCGCGGCGTCCCGGCGAATAAAAGCTCTCCGGATCCTTGATCATCAGGCCTTCATTCAAACGCATCCGTGCACGTTTGAATTCAGTCTCGATCTCGTTAGCTGAATGGGCTGCGACCACAGTCGCGATTTGAAATTTTGGCGGAAGCTTGAGACCGCGCAGAAGTTCGCGGCGTTCGCGTAACGGTTTTCGTAGGAGCGACCGGCCGTCAAAAAGTAACAAGTCAAAGACGACAAATATTACGGGTACATCCGCAGAAGCGGCCTCGAAGAAGTCGAGTCCTTCGCTCTTTCGTCCCAGCCGCTTCTGCAAATCGAAAAAAGTCAGCTTCCGGTCTTCCGCATAGGCAATGATCTCTCCGTCCAGAATCATGTCCGCGGAAAACCAGCGCGCCCGATCGGCGATCTCCCGGAATTGACCAGTGATGCGTTTGAGGTCGCGAGAGTAGATTTCGGCACGATCGCTACTCACGTGAAGTTGGGCACGAATCCCATCGAACTTGTCTTCGACATAAACGGTCGAGGCCCCTGTCCTCGGCGGCGCGTCCGGTAAAATGCCGCCACGCAGGGGGGCCTCTGCAATTGTCGTCGGTGACGCCATACGCCCGTCCGGCTCGCGCCCAAGGGCAGCGGCCCCGGCCGCAAGTGCGACTGCGGCCACAGCATTTGATTCGACAAACCGCTTCCAAATCGCTTCTGCTGTCGGTTCAGGGCTGGCCAGCATGCATTTGATCGGCCGGAAGAGCGTGAGTTCGGCGCGATGAAGTTCTTGTCTTTTTGCCAACACCGCAGTGCGCCCGATGTCGCCGAGGAGCATGTTCGCTTCCTTTACCTCTTCGAGCGGCACTGCGAAAGCTTTGGCGATGGCCTCCTCGACCAGGCCTTCACGCAATCCGATGCGCAGATCACCACTCAGAATCTTGACCACGTACTCACCTTCGCGGGCAATAAGACGCGCCAAAAGACTTTGCAGAGCATCTTTTTTCGCGACGGGACCGCGCAACTTATGTAGCTGTTCAAAAAATTCATAAGAATCAATCAAACCGAACGGCTCCGGAGTTGTCCGGCCGTCGAGCACCTCGAACGCCGTCTTGCCCGCGTCACCATGGCCGGAAGCGATGCGACGAAATTCTACGTCGCTCATCCTCGTCGAGCCGGCGAGTGCACGGTAAATAACCGAGCCGCCTACCTGCAGCGTGCGCAGATCCGTTTGCGGAAAAGCGTGTCCGGTAAAATAAACGGTGGCGATCGCCAGCCGCGCATCATCCAGCGTAGAGAAATATTCTGATAGCAGACGGACCTTCTCTAGCTTCGCGGCGGTTGCCGCAATCGCCTGGCCGACATTGGCGAAGGCGAAAAATTCTGATGGCGCTGTAGAGGCCATCGTCCTCGGCGGCGCAGAATTCGTGTCCGCCGCTGAGAGCGCAGCCGCTACAGAAGAAGCAGCGCCAGCTGCATCGGGTGGCTGGGCAAAAAACGTTCCCAAAGTGAGCTCCATTTGATTCTCCTCCGTCAACGCCCACGCTTCGATCCCGCGTGCGCGCAGATCGCGAGCAAAGTGCCCGGCGAATCCGTGCAACGTGAAAACTCGTTTTGGCTTTACCAAATCGACATAACGCAAGAGATCATCGTAATCGGCGTGATCGGATAGCGGAAAACCCGCGTCGACCTGGTAGCGATAGATCGCGCTCGGTTCGACCGCCCAACCGCTGATCATGGCCACGCGTTTGCGGGGGATCTTTTCGAGCATGCGCGAACGATTTGCACTGGGCGGGCAAATCAAAACCTTTCCCGCCACCTCGTTAGCACGATAGCGAACGTACCCACAAAATTTCTGACCGTATTGTTCGTAGATGCGCGTCATTTGATAGACCGCACCATGCAGCATTGGTGTTAGTGCGGCTCCGTCCAGTGCGCAAAGAATCTCCTGTGCTTTGCCCAGGGAATAGCCGAGCAACACTGGAACTTCATTGTTGTCGATCGCGTCCCGGCAGAAAGCGACGATCTGGGCAATTACTTCTTCGGTCGGCGGCAAGCGATAACGCGGAAGGCCGTAGGTGGTTTCCATAATCAGGGTGTCAGCCGCTGTCCATTCCGCCGGTTCGGCCGATTGACCCCGACGCAATTTGAAATCGCCGGTGTAAAGTAACGAATCATTCTCCGTCCGCAGAAAGAACTGGGCTGAGCCAAAAATGTGGCCGGCCGGAAACAATGTGACCTGCATTCCGCGAATATTTCTTTCCTGACCAAACGGCAAAGGAATTTCCATACGTTTCCCCGGCAGGCGTGCCTGCATCAAACGGGCGGTCCGTTCCGAAACAATGACCTGGCGATGCGGCGCGATGTGATCGCTATGCGCGTGAGAAACGAATGCGAAATCCTTCGCCTCCCATGGGTCGAGCCAGAGATTTTGTTGCGGCAAGAAGACGCCGCGGTCATATCGGACACCGATCACGCTGAAATTTAGCTGGCAATTCTGCACAGCGAAACCGTCATTCGGAGGTTACTGACCCGGAAGCGGCGCCAGCCTCCATCGACTATTACAAGCAGTTGCATTGAGTATTTTGGGCATATCGGCGTTTCCATCATTGCTCTACAATTGACAGGACTGGCCGCACCCAGTTTGATATTGTCAATGCGACTTACTTGCGCGTTTGCGCTTTTGCTCGGCGTGGCCTCTGTCGCCGGTGCCGATAATCCTGCTGGAAAATATCCGGTGGCGCTCAACTCCGATTTCGAGTTTCGTAAAATGAAGATTTATACGCTGGGCCAGAACCCGTACGTAACGGGAAAAGGAACGCCGGGAGCTGCCGATACGAGTAAGAAAGGAGGATTATCCAGATCAAAAACTGTGGAGCAAGAGGCATCATTACTTTTTGAGCGATCCTATCGGTTGCAGGGCGCTGTCACTGGCTTGGATCAACGCCAACGCTTCGGGCAATATTTTGACTTTTTCTGGCGGGCAAAGCGGCCGTCGGATGTGACCGTCCGCTTTGAGTACAAACAGGAAAAACTCAAAGCTTTTGTCCAAGCCAAAGAGCAAGCCTACCAGAACGTCAGTGGAACAAATCGCAGCGAGTTTCGGGTGGTTGGCGACGAGTATTTTGATGACGGAGGGGTACTGGCCTGGCGATGTTTACTGATCGAACACGGCCGGATCGTCGCCGAGAAGCGCTCTTTTCTGTGGGATTAGAGCGTTTGACTGATCGCGCTAAATTTAATAACTTTTTGATAGTTAATTGTGGAATCGTCCATTCAGGTCGGTGTGAGCGGCCCCGCCGTCTGGGTCCGGGTGGAGGGCAAAGGCAATTTTCTAAATAGCGGAAATTTCAAGGAATTTGCACGGGAGATGGTAGATCGCGGCTATCGCGAGTTTGTGATTGACCTCCATGACTGCGCGATGATGGATTCGACCTTTATGGGGACAATGGCCGGACTGGCTTTGCGGTTGAAGGAACTGGGCCAGGGGCACCTGAGGGTGGTCCATTGCGGCGAACGAAGCCGTCAGTTGCTCTCTGGTCTCGGTCTCGATCAGCTTTTCCAGATTTCCAGCAACGGCGCCCGGGCCCCGGAATGCGATGCGCTCGCACCCACGACCATGGGGAAAAAGGAACAGGCCAGGGAAATGCTCGCCGCTCACGAAGCGCTGTGTGAAGCGGCGCCGGAAAATATTTTGCGGTTCAAAGACGTTCTCGAGTACCTCAAGCAGGACCTTCACGACAACCCCGTAAAGAAGTAACTTGGCCTCGATCGTCATGTGGCCAAGCTTTCTCTTCGCGGCCCTGGCGTTGGCGATTTTGGGTTGGGCTTTCACCACTTTTCGGCAGACTCGTAAAGTTCATGCTCTCGAGCGGTCGAAGGAAGAGATCCAGGTAGAAGAAACCCTCGTCTTCGATTTCCTGCACGGGCTGGGAGAGGCATTTCGTGAAACGATCAAGCCACACGATTTGCACCGGTTGATTGTCGAGGGAGCGACGCGGATTCTCGATGCCCATGGTGGCGCGCTTTATCTTTCCGATCGCAGCGGCAATAAGCTTGTACCGGTATTTCTTTCCAAGGGTTGTCCGCCGTTGGTCCTGGTGCCAGGCCACATCTTACATCAAGCCACAACGACGCCTGCGGCTTTGGAAGGTTTTCTTCGCATGCATAATGTGGCAGCCGGTGAAGGTCTAATCGGCACAGTCTGGCAAACCGGACAACCAGTCTCGCTGGTTGATGTCTCGGGAGTGCCCGAATTGGGCCGTCTGCGCGATACTCCTCTCGGTACCGCGTCGTTGATGGCGACGCCGTTGCTTTACGGTAAGCAAAACATGGGCGTGCTCGCCGTCGGCAACGGGCCGACGGGCGCGCCCTTTACCCCGAGTGATTTTGTTGTTTTCAAATCGATCGCCGAGCAGTCGGCCTTCGCGCTTTACAATGCGATCATTTACTCGGAGGCGAATGAAAAGAAGCGGCTCGATCACGATCTCGAAATCGCGCGCGACATTCAGCGGATTTTGCTTCCGGAAAAATCACCGGCCATTCCAGGCTTCGAAATTGCCGGGATCAATATTCCGGCGAAGCAGGTGAGTGGCGACTATTTTGATTACATCAGAGTCGACGAGAATCGGCTTGGGCTGGCGATTGCGGATGTTTCGGGCAAAGGCGTGCCGGCGTCGCTGATCATGGCGATTTGTCGAAGCGTGTTGCGGAGCCAGGCACCGGGGAATCCCTCGCCGGCCGAAGTGTTGAAGGCGGTGAATCGCCAGCTTTATCCTGATATCAAAGAGGACATGTTTATCAGTATGGCATATTTGGTGGTGGATCATTTCCTTGGTTCGATTACGCTGGCACGCGCAGGTCATGATGCACCGCTGCTCTATCGTCGCGCCCAGCAAACGGTGGAACTAGTCAAGCCGCCGGGGATGGTAGTCGGGATCGACAGCGGGAGTGTTTTCGATAGGATCACAAACGATTTCACCATTCCATTGGAACAGGAAGATTGCCTTGTGCTCTACACCGATGGCGTGACGGAAGCTTTGGATACAGACGGATTTGAATTCGGTGCTGATCGCATGATCCAATCGGTGCGGGCGAGCGCTGCGCAAGGCGCTTCGGCCATTATCACACGATTAATTGATGATGTTCGCAATTTTGTGGGCTCCCACCCTCAGAACGACGACATCACTTTGATTACCATTCGTAAACATGAAAAAAACTCCTGAACCGCGCGAGGAAGACAAGATTCCACCCCCGGTTGCGACCGAGTCGGAAAACAATTCCGCCGAGACCGAAACCGCCGATGATCTGGTTGCCAGTTTGCAAAGCGACTTGGATCGATTTCGCGATCTAGCCTTACGAACGCAAGCCGACTTTGAAAATTATAAGAAACGCGGTGCGCGCGAGAAAGACGAGGCGATCAAATATGCCAATCGTAATTTGCTCGAGCGACTCGTTCCAATTGTGGATAATTTTGAACTTGGACTATCCGCCGCCCGCGAAAACAGCGAACACTCGCCAATTTATTCGGGGATGAGCATGATCTTGAAACAACTTACCGATTTCCTAACGCAAAGTGGACTTGAGCCGGTCGATGCAGTGGGAAAACAGTTTGATCCCAACGTGCATGAAGCGATCGGCCACGAACCAAGTGATAAAGTTCCCGAAGGGCAGGTCATTCGCCAAACCCGCCGCGGCTATCGCTTGAAGGATCGCTTACTGCGCCCGGCGACAGTGGTGGTTTCGAGCGGACCGACTGGAAGAAAGTGAATAAAGATCTGTGATCAGCGAGAGCCGACAAGTGAGCAGTGAGACGTAATCCCGGCGCGAGGATTGCTGACTCTTGTCAGTCGTCATCCGTCACTTATCGCTATTTTTAGATGCCAACAACCAAACGCGATTATTACGAAGTGCTCGGTGTCCCGCGAGGTGCGTCCGAGGATGAAGTCAAACGCGCGTATCGCAAACTCGCGGTTAAATTCCATCCGGACAAAAATCCGAATGATCCGCATGCCGAGGAGAGATTTAAGGAGCTCGGTGAAGCCTACGATGTCTTGATCGATGCCGACAAGCGAGCCGCTTACGATCGGTACGGGCACAGTGCTTTTGCGCAGGGGGGCGCCGGATTTGGCGGCGGGTTCCACGATCCATTCGATATTTTCCGCGAGGTTTTCGGAGGCGGCGGTGGCGGGATTTTCGAAAGTTTCTTTGGTGGCGGCGGAGTTGGTCGCGCTGACGAACGGCAACGCGGTTCCGATCTGCGTTACGACATGCAGATCACCCTGGAGGAAGCGGCCTTCGGAACGGAAAAAGAAATCGAGGTCCGGAAACTCGATGCCTGCGACCAGTGCCACGGCTCCGGCGCCGAGCCGGGCTCCCGTTCAATTAACTGTCCGACCTGCGGGGGGCGAGGGCAGGTGATCAGTTCTCGTGGCTTTTTCCAGGTGTCGCAAACCTGTCCACGTTGTCGCGGGGTGGGCCAGATCATTGAGAAACCCTGTCGCAAATGTGGCGGGGAAGGGCGGGTCGAAAATTCCAGCCGGATCAAACTCAAAATTCCGGCCGGTATTGGTAGCGGCTCACGGCTGCGTTCTTCACGGAATGGAGAGGCTGGCATTCGCGGTGGGCCGCCAGGCGATCTTTACGTTGTGCTCCACATCAAGGAGCATCCCGTGTTTCAACGAGATGAGGACGATCTTTATTGCGAGGTCCCGATTTCATTCCCGCTAGCCGCGCTGGGCGGCGAGGTTCCGGTGCCGACGCTCGAAGGCAGAGCGAACGTTAAGATCCCCGCGGGCACGCAAACGGGTCAAATATTCAAGTTGCGTGGCAAAGGCATCCTCAATATCGAGGGTCGCGGCCGCGGAGATTTGCTCGCGCGCGTGGTCGTGGAGGTGCCGACACGCTTGAATGCGGAACAACGGAGGAAGCTGGAGGAATTTTCCGCGCTCGTCGGCGAGGAAAACACCCCGTTGCACAAGAGCTTCTTTGAACGCGCCAAAAACTTCTTTCGCTAGGTAGTATTGTCACTCCGAGCGAAAACGGCAGTCCGGCTCGGACCGGGGAATCTCATTGCGTAGCCTTTAAGCTAACATGGCGGGATCCCGTGACTTCGCTGTGCTACGCTCGGCATGAGGTGATCGAAAGCTTCATGCATCGCTTTTATATCCTGCCCGAAAAATGGAACGCGGACGCACTGGTTCTGCGCGAATCGGAGGTACATCACGCGCGGGATGTCCTCCGACTCGAGCCTGGCGAACGCGTTGTGGTATTCAACGGGCGCGGGCATGAAATCACGGCTGAGATTACGAAGGTAAGCCGCGAAGAAATTCAACTGCACAAACTGCACGAGGCACGGATACCGCCGTTGCGCTGCGAGATCACGCTGGCGCAGGCCATTCCGAAAGGGAAAAACATGGATTTGATCGTGCAAAAAGCGGTCGAGTTAGGCTCAGCGGAAATCGCGCCGATTATTTCCGACCGCACCATTGTCCATCTTCAGAATAAGGAAGCGGTTCAGAAACAGGCGAAATGGCAACAGGTCGCGATCGAAGCGGCAAAACAATGTGGACAGAACTGGCTGCCGATGGTGCAGGTACCGAAGAAGCTGGGGGATTTTTTTGATAGTGTGGTGCCTCTACAACTTCGGCTAATAGGCTCACTTCAATCCGATGCGGTGCATTTGAAAACAGTGCTCGCTGAATACGAGCGTGAACATCACTCCCGTCCCACAAGTGTTCTGATGTGCATTGGCCCGGAAGGAGATTTCACCCCGGCGGAACTCAACCTCGCCCGCAGTCACGGTTGTCGCCCCATTACTCTCGGCCCGATTATTCTGCGCGTGGAAACCGCGGCCATCTATTGCCTGAGCGTGCTGTCTTACGAATTGTTAGGCCAGGTTAGCTCCACTACTTAGAGTGTATTTGTGGGTAAAGCCATTAAACGAACGACGAAAAGGACTAAAAGGACGGAAGAGAGGACTCATTGGTGTCGCGGCTGTTTGGCGCGAGCAGCTACCCGAGCGCGAGTCATGCGCTCGCGCAGACCGCCCTCACGCAAGAAATCCTTTTCGAGCCGACGGAGTTGCTGATCGAGCAGGTAACATGTCACCTTAATCAAACCTACGATTACGTTAACACAGATAGCCGGATCGCGATTT
>DATELT010000119.1:0-4416 GCA_035276245.1 Chthoniobacterales bacterium | reverse complement strand
AGCTTCAATTGTTAGGACAGGTTAGCTCCCCAAAAATGAGCCTCAAAGATCACGTTTTTACCCTCGGCATCGAGGAGGAATTTGCCATCGTCGACCCACAGACGCGCGAGTTGCGCTCGCACATTCACGAAATTCTTGAAGACGGCAAAGTTACGCTCAAAGAACAGATCAAGCCCGAGATGCATCAGTCGGTGGTCGAGCTAGGCACGGAAATCTGCCGCGACATCGATGATGCCCGGACGCATGTGACGGAGTTGCGCAGCCGGCTAGCTGCATTGGCCGGCCGGAGCGGGCTCAGAATCGCATCGGTCGGCACACATCCATTTTCGCACTGGCGTGATCAGCTCATCACCAAAGGCGAGCGCTATCAGGAGATTGTGCGTGACATGCAATTGCTGGCCCGGGCGAATCTCATCTTCGGATTGCATGTGCATGTGGGAATTCCCGATCGCGAGACCGCCATCCATGTCATGAATCAGGCGCGCTATTTCCTTCCGCACATTTACGCGCTTTCGGTCAACTCACCTTTCTGGGTCGGACACGATACCGGACTAAAAGGGTATCGGTTGAAAGTGTTCGAGCGTTTTCCACGCACCGGCATTCCCGATTCCTTCGAGTCGCTTTCCGAATACAACGATTACTGCAAGCTTTTGGTGAAAACAGGCTGCATCGATAACGCCAAGAAAATTTGGTGGGATATCCGACTGCATCCTTTTTTTGATACGCTGGAAGTTCGAGTCTGTGACGCGCAGACCCGGGTGGACGATACGCTCGCCATCGCCGCTCTGATTCAGGCGTTGATCGCGAAACTGCACAAGTTGCTTCGGCAAAATGTTACCTTCCGGATTTATCGGCGCCGCTTACTGGATGAAAACCGCTGGCGCGCGTCGCGCTATGGCATCGATGGGCGCCTCATTGATTTCGGCCAGGAAAGCGAAATGGAGACGCGCAGTTTGATTCACGAGTTTATAGAATTCGTCTCTGCCGAAGTGGCGGAACTCGGGAGCCGGCGCGAGATGAATCACATCGAACGAATTTTGCATGAGGGCACCGGCGCGGACCGCCAGATCGCTGTTTGGGAACGGACGCACGACATGAAAGCCGTGGTCGATCACATCGTGACGGAAACCTACGAAGGCTTGAGCGAGATAGAGCTGGAAAAGCAAGCGACGATGGCGTGAAATACGCTTCGTCTGGTCCTGTCGCTCCAATCGCAGCCGAAAGAGAATTCGCACCACATTTATTGCTGAGCCATGATTTCCTTCATTGTCCCGGCCTATAACGAAGAAGCTGAGCTACCCGGGACCCTTCGTGCGCTTCACTCTGCCGCCAGCGGCTACGAATACGAGATCCTGCTTGTGAACGATGGATCGAGCGACGCGACTGCAGCGATCGGGGAACAATTCGGAGCGCACGTGATTTCAATCAAACGCCGCCAGATCGCAGCCGCCCGTAATGCCGGTGCAAGAGCTGCGCGGGGCGATATTTTTATTTTCGTCGATGCCGATACCCGGATCGGACCGGAACATGTTGGAGGTGCATTGCATGCGCTCGAAAACGGTTTTGCTGGCGGAGGCAGTCGTCTCGGCTTCGATGGCGAAATTCCACTGTGGGGCAAAGTAATGTTCCATGTTTTCTGCACGCTTTACTTCGGACTCAATCTCGGCGCTGGTGCTTTTCTCTTTACCACGCGCGAGAATTTCTTCGCAGTCGGCGGTTTCGACGAAATCTATTTCGCGGGCGAAGAAGTATTTTTCACGGTCGCGTTGAAACGACTGGGAAGATTCAAGTTGTTGCGCGAAGCAGCCATTACATCCGGACGTAAATTGAGAATGTATTCCGGATGGAAAGTATTCGGCGGTCTTTTCTCTGTGCTGTTCGGCGGCCCCCGTGGAGTCATGTCGCGCAAAAAGCTCGACATGTGGTACGGCGGCGAGCGCGAGAAGCCGATCAGCTGAGGCGTAGAAAATGATGGTCAGTGGCGAGCCGCACGTGTAATGTCGCGGCCATCTAACCGCAAAAAACCTATGCTACACATTATTTGGTACATCATTGTTGGTTTCGTTGTCGGTCTGGTCGCTCGCGCAGTCATGCCGGGCGCACAAAGTATGGGGCTGATCATGACGACAGTGCTCGGAATCGTCGGCGGCATTGTCGGGGGATTCATTGCACGGCTCTTCTCCAAGCCGGAACCGGGCTCGGCCTTTCATCCAGCCGGGTTCATTATGTCAGTTATCGGCGCCCTGATTGTCCTGTTTCTTTGGACGCGCCTGGCGCCGGCGGGGTAGACTTGGAAGCGAAAGTCCGCGATTTCATAAACGATGAGGAAGTGCGCGAGCTCGTGCGCGCTTTCGAGGAGGCGACGATTCCTCCGTCGCAGTTCCATCACTGCGCGCATATCGCGGTGGCGTTAACTTACTTGAGTGAGAGTCCGCTTAACGACGCGACCCTACGGATGCGGGAAACACTGCGACGCTTTACTCAGCATCACGGGGTGAATGTTTATCACGAAACGGTAACGCGCTTTTGGATGAAGCTGCTTGATCACCTGGCGACAACGCATTACTGCGAGATGCCACTGTGGCGTAGGATTAATTTGATCGTCGAACGTTGGACGGTAACTGATCCGGTGGCAGCGCATTATTCGCGCGATGTCATCAAGTCACGTGCGGCGCGCGAATCGTGGATCGACCCGGACCGCTTGCCGTTGCCGTTTTAAAGTAGCACAGACATCCTGTCTGTGGGGGCCAGTGGGCATCTTGCCTGTTGATTCATACTATGCGCGACCCCGCGCGCGATTCTGGGCCTCGAAGGGTTGGCGCGGCCTCATTCGTTGCCAACTGCGAAATGTTCATGTGAGCAAAGAGGAATCACACAAACGGCTGCACCGTTACCTTAACGATCACCTTGCCGGCTCAGTCGCGGCGATTGAGTTAATTGACAATTTGATTTCGGTTCATCCTCAAGACCGCTTCGGGAAATTTTTTCGCGATTTGCGCAACGAGATTCATGCTGATCAGGAGGGACTGCGAAATCTGATTCAGAAAGTCGGCGCTAAAGAAAGCGCTGTGCGCAAGGCAGGTGCGTGGCTGGCGGAAAAGTTCGGCCGGGCAAAGTTGGGGGATGCCGATGACAGCGCTGAATTGCTTGAGGCGCTTGAGGGACTTGCTCTTGGAATCACGGGGAAAAAACTTCTCTGGCGCTCGCTCGCGACGATCTCGGCGAATTTTCCAGAACTTCAGGGGACCGACTTCAACGCTTTCGAGGATCGGGCGCAGGATCAATTTTCGCGGGTGGAAGACTTGCGCATCCAAATGGTGCGCGAAGCGTTTCGCGCGTAGCGCCGCAAGGGTTCTGGTAGCGCGCGTCTCTCGCGTGCTGGTTTCGGCTTCTCGCCGAAACGATCTTCGCACAAAGGTCCGCGATGGCGGAGGACGCCATCAGTCCGAGCCGGACTGGCGGTAACACACGAGACGCGTGCGCTACCCAGAAAGAGTTGCGCTGGGTGAATGTAAGTTGAGAATCGCCACGCACAATGAAACTCAAACTTTCTGTCCTCAGTCTGGTCCTCACCGCTTCCGCTCTGGCGCAATCGCCTACACCGGCGACGTCGGTCACCGCCAAACATCCCCTTACCTTTGAAGATATGATGAAACTGAAGCGGCTTGGCGCGCCGGTGCCGTCACCCGATGGAAAATGGGTCATGTTCGATGCGGAAGATGTCGATCTGGAGGCGGACACGAAGATTTCCCATCTCTGGATCGTACCGGCGACTGGCGGTGAGTCGCGGCGATTGAATCCAACACCGAATCACGAGGAACGACCACGATTTTCAGCCGATGGCAAACGGCTGATCTGGACATCGAAAGCGACCGATTCGACGCAAATCTGGATGTGCGACTTCGATACGAACGCGGGTGCGCTCGTCGGTCACCCCCATCAGGTGACGAACATCTCGACCGGTGCCGACGGCGGAATCTGGTCGCCTGATGGCAAGAACATCGTGTTCGTGTCGGCGGTTTATCCCGATTGCAAGGACGACGCATGCAATAAGGAGCGCGATGAGGAGATTAAGAACAACAAAGTCAAAGCGAAGATTTTCACGCGACTGTTTTATCGGCATTGGAACACATTCACTGAGTTCAAGCGCCGCCACTTGTTTGTTGTTCCAGCAGAAAACAAGAACGTGCCGCGCGATCTCACGCCGGGCGACCACGATGTCCCGCCGTCTCACATTGGCGGTCAAGACATGTATGCGATTTCGCCGAACGGCCAGGAGCTCGCTTACACCAGCAACATTGATGAGGTCGAAGCAACGAGCACGAACAACGAAATTTTCGTGGTGCCGATCAACGGCGGTACGCCGAAGAAAATTTCCACCAGTCCCGGCGCCGACACTACTCCGCTGTATTCGCC
>DATELT010000118.1:0-2491 GCA_035276245.1 Chthoniobacterales bacterium | reverse complement strand
CATTTGTCCGCGCTAGTTTCGTCGCAAACCGTATGACGTAGGCGAAGAGCTGCCGGACTTGAAGACATCGAAAACACCCTGCGTTTTCTTTTCCGAGATATCAATCCCTACCTCGGCCATTACCTGAACCACCAATGGGTTGAGCTTGCCCGGTTCCAGGCCGGCACTTTGAGCTTCGAAATTTTCGCTGTAGATCTTGTTCAACCAAGCCTCGGCCATTTGGCTGCGGGCACTCTTGTGAACACAGATGAAGAGAATGCGCTGTTTCATCGCCATAGCGTAGAGTGAGCTTGCTGGAATAAAAAGCCGGACGTCCGGATGTCACCTAAGTTTCACATGATCTAAAAAGGGGGCGCCCGGGCTTTTCAACCCGGGCGCCCCTCACTTGTCTCCCTCACGCAGTTTGGGTCTATGACACAATGGTTTGTCCGCCGAACATCCATAATCCTCGTTTGTAACAACCCGGCGGAGATGGCGTGACGAATCGGTGAATTTTCGGATCGCTCCAGGTTCTGACACACAGGGTGAGGCTTCCATCGTCGTCACACAATCTTAACAAAACTATTTTTGCCTGGGATGCCGCGGGCTTTGTATCTTTTGCCGCCGATGATGAATTCGGTCGCTCCGCCGCGTTTTCAGTTGGAGACGTTTTGCCGCAGAGAAGAAGGAGCAATCCGGGTGCGGACCGCCTGGATTTCCGATGTCCATTTGGGTACGCGCCCCAGCGGCGCGGCCCGCCTTCTCGAATTTTTGCGCGAGTACGATTTCGAGACGCTCTACATCGTCGGCGATCTGATTGATATCTGGCAGATGCGTCGCAGCCGTTACTGGCCGCAACAGCATAACGACGTCATCCAAAAGATTCTGCGCAAATCACGCAAAGGAACGCGCGTGATCTATATTCCGGGCAACCACGATGAGATGATCAGTTCGTTTTACGGGGTTTATGGCGCAATCACAATCCAGAAACATGCCATCCATCGGACTGTTGATGGCCGTCGAATTCTCGTTATACACGGACACGAACTCGACACTGTGGTGCAAAACGTGAAGTGGCTCGCCTTTCTCGGCGATACGGGTTACCAGTTCCTGCTTTCGCTTAATCCGTTCATTAATTTCGTTCGCCGGCGCTTCGGGCTTGGTTATTGGTCACTTAGCGCCTACGTCAAACAACGCGTCAAAGATGCCGTCAGCTTTATCGGCAAATTCGAGGCAGCAGTGGTAAAATACGCGGAGCGATATCGGGTAGACGCGGTTCTTTGCGGACATATCCACAGCGTCTCGATTCGGGAGTTTGGCAATATTACCTACTACAACTGTGGCGATTGGGTCGAGACCTGCTCGGCGCTGGTCGAGCATCTGGATGGCAGAATTGAAATCGTGCGGAACCTCGATCCGCGTATCCGTGCACCAGTTATGGCGTCTACTCCACTAGTTGATTCGATTGCATGAAAAAGAAGAAAACGAAAGAGAAGCACGAGACGTCGCCGGTTCGCCACCTCCAACTGGAATTGCAAGAATTACGTCGCGAATTGCGCACTACCGCACGGGTTTATGCGAAGCGACTGGAACAGGAACTGAACCTGACCACCGCCGCGCTCGATCGCTACGCGCCGGTTGAGAAATTGAATCGCGAACAACTGCATCGTGTCCGCGATTTCGCCATCATGGTGCGCCAGCGACGACTGCGACCCGAGAAGGGGCGTCGCAAGGATTTGCGCAAGATCGAGAGCCTGATTTCCGATCTGCGGCCATTGGTTGACGATGAATAGATTCTTGGCTCTGCTCGCGATGGCTTTCTTCATCGCGCTCCACCCAGTTAACGCGGCAACCGGAACTGAACTTATCGTCAGCATTCCGGATCAAACAGTCGCGCTTGTTAGCGAAGGAAAACTGATCGCGCATTACCTGGTTTCGACCTCTAAGTTTGGTCATGGCGATTCCGCCGGCAGCTATCGGACACCGATCGGGACGTTGTTTGTCTCCGGAAAATTTGGCGACCATTTGCCGGCCGGTACCGTCATTAAGAATCGGATGCCGACTGGCGAAGTGATCGCAGTCGATGCCCCGAATCGAGATGCCATTGTTTCGCGCGTGATCTGGTTACGCGGGATGGAACAACAAAACGCTGCGGCACATGACCGCTGCATCTACATTCATGGAACACCGGAAGAGCGGAACATCGGTAAAGCAGCGAGTTTTGGTTGCATTAGAATGCGATCGCGCGACATCATCGCACTCTACGATCGAGTGCACATTGGGATGCACGTTACAGTTAGCGAGAAACCGCTTGAGGAACTGGTTCTGAACGACAAACCGACACTGTTAAGCCGCGCGGATTAGACTAGTTCAACGGGCAAGATGCACGTTGACCCCACAGGTCCCGACCCGGGCTGGCGTTGGATGACTACATCGCTTTCGCGAATTTAGGCGGGAAGAGCCAGCAGAGCGTCGCTGAAGTGCAGCTGCGATTGATTTCCAAGAGGGCCAC
>DATELT010000117.1:0-8322 GCA_035276245.1 Chthoniobacterales bacterium | reverse complement strand
ATGCGGTCGGCGCGCATTTCGGCGTCATTGTTGTGCTTGAAAACGGATTACAGTTCGAAATTGCGACGTTCCGCTCCGACGACGTCTATCTCGATGGTCGTCGCCCCAGCGAAGTTCATTTCTCTTCGCCGGAGGAAGACGCGCGCCGTCGCGATTTTACCGTCAACGGAATGTTTTTCGATCCCGCGAAAAATGAAGTAATCGATTTCGTCGACGGCCGGGCCGATCTCAAAGCAAAATTGATCCGCGCCATTGGCGATCCGACACAGCGGTTCTCCGAAGATCGTCTGCGAATGCTACGTGCCATTCGTTTCGCCACTGTGCTGGAGTTTGAAATCGAAAGGGCAACCTGGAACGCCCTCGCACAAAACGCCGCCTCCATCACCGAGATCAGCGCGGAACGGATTCGCGATGAGCTGGTGCGCATTTTTCTCTCGCCGCACCGGTTACGCGGCTGGGACTTGCTCGATCAATCAGGGCTACTGCGTACCGTTCTTCCCGAAATTGAGCCGATGAAAGGTTGTGAGCAGCCGCCGCAGTTTCATCCGGAGGGCGACGTATTTCAACACACCCGCCTCATGCTGAAGCTTTTGCCGAAAAAAGTTTCCGTGCCACTCGTGTTCAGTGTCATCCTGCATGACATCGCCAAACCCGTCACCGCCACAGTCGATACCGACGGCCGCATACGTTTTAACGAACACGACCGAATCGGCGCGGAAATGACTGAAACGATTATGGAACGCTTGCGTTTTTCGCGGGCGGAAATCGACGCCACCGTGGAAATGGTGCGCCAACACATGGTTTTCAAAGATGTGCCACGGATGCGCGTGGCCAAACTGAAGCGATTCATGGCGCGACCGACCTTTGAAGAGGAAATGGAACTGCATCGGGTCGATTGCGCGAGCAGTCATGCCATGCTCGACAATTACGAATTTCTTCAGCGCAAAAAGGAGGAGTTTGCCAACGAGCCGATTATTCCGCCGCCGCTGGTCACCGGAAATGATTTAATTGCAATGGGAATGAGACCGGGCCCGAAGTTCGGCGAAATACTCGAAGCAGTCGAAACGCGCCAACTCGAAGGCGCGCTCAAAACGCGTGAGGAAGCTCTCGACTGGGTAAAACGCGAATACGCCGGGTAGCGCGCGCGCATTCTGCGCGCTGAATGGGGGCGCCACCTTTTTGACATCAAACGTCAACCATCGAACATCAAACATCCCATGCGTATCTTGATGATCAGTGCGGAGGGACCGCCCTTGCAGCGTGCCGGGGCGCTCGTCGACGTGCTAGATGCTCTACCTCACGAATTGCGCGAGCGCGGCCACGAAGTGAGCCTGGTGCTGCCGTTTTATCGAGAGCTTCGAGAGAACAAACGGATCGAGGCCGAAAATACTGGCGTCACCGTCGACATTCGCGTCGGAGACAAAAATCATGTTGCCGAATATTTCGAAACTCGAACCTCAACGGGGGTTCAGGTTTATTTTGTTCGCTGCGATGAATTCTACGATCGCCCAGAAATTTATGGTGAACGTGGAACGCCCTACGAAGACAACGCCGCGCGTTTCATCTTTTTCAACAAAGCCGCCATCGAGCTGGCGCGGCGGCTGACCCCGACGCCACAAATCCTGCATGTCCATGATTGGGCAGCCGCGCTCATTCCCGCCTATGTTCATGCCCACGATTTGCCCTTTGCTACCGTCCTAACGATTCATAGACTGGCAGAGCAGGGAAGCTTTTGGGGACTCGATTTCGCTCTCACCAATTTGCCGCAGCGCTTTTTCTCGCTGCGTGGTGTCGAGTTCTTCGGACGCCTTAATTTCTTGAAAGGCGGAATCGTTTTCGCCGATCGCATCACCACCGTGAGCGAACATTACAAGCACGAGATGCTGCGGCCGGAAGGCGGCTGCGGGCTCGATGCTGTTCTCCGCGAAAATGCACACAAGCTCAGCGGCATTTTGCACGGCGCCGATTACGAGCGGTGGAACCCGGAGACCGACGCACGTTTACCGGCTCGCTTCAGTGCCGAGAAATCATGGGGCAAAATTATTTGTCGCGACGTTCTCCTTGCCGACATGCGGCTCGCGCCGGCACCGCGTGGACCGGTTTTTGGAATGGTTACGCGCGTAGTGGCGGAAAAAGGCTTTGGCATCCTCACCCCACTGTTCGATCGCATGCTCTCGGATGATGTCCGCCTTATCATTCTGGGCGAAGGCGATCCCGCGTTTGAAACCAGTCTCGCCATTGCTTCCCGACGTTATCCGGCGCGATTCGCTTATCGTCGTCATTACGATGAACGACTAGCACACTTAATCCAGGCGGGCTCGGACATCACGCTCGTGCCATCCCAGTTTGAACCAGGCGGATTAATCGCAATGTATAGCCTGCGATATGGAGCGATTCCAATCGCACAAGCCAGCGGTGGCATTCGGGAAATCATTCAGGACTACGACCCGACACTTCCCCTGGCGGAGGCTGGCTACGGCTTTCTTTGCTACAACTACTCGCCGGACGCCTTTTGGGACTCGATTAAACGTGCCCAATTCCTCTTTCCCGATCGCACTGTTTGGACCGGTCTGATCCGGCGGGCGATGGAGCGAGAATTTTCCTGGTCGGAGTCGGCGCAGCGCTACGAAAGTTTGTATCGCAGCCTGGTGGGCAAATCCGAGCTTGCCGCATAGCCAAGGCAATTAACCCTGATTGCCCGCCTTTTTTGGGCCTAAGGACCATTATCCTGGGCGCTTCGGGGAAGAAGCGGCCACTCCTTGAGCCCAGACGCGAATAAAGCGAGGAGAGCAGCGTCAAAAAACCGCACCGTGACAGCGGTACCATATAATATAGCCGAAACTACGCTGGAAGAGCCTTGCATTCCCCCGGCCCTTCCATTTTCCTCTGCCCTTCCACAGGCCCGCGTTATGAACCGGATCCCCGCTACGGCCCAAGCGCTTTGCGCCGGCCTCGTCGTCACTATCCTCCAGGTGGCGGTGGCGATCTTCCTTCTCGCTCCCGAGGGCCCCTTCGAATACCGCTATCGCACCCTCGTTCAGCACGATAGTCACTGGTTCGCCAACATCGTCGACCGCGGCTATCGCACCATCGTCCCGCCTATTTCCCACAAGATGATGGAAGTCTCCAATACCGGCTTTTTTCCCGCCTATCCTGCTCTTGCCTGGATATTGCACCGTACTCTCGATCTGGATGCCGAAGACGCCCTACTAATTATCGCTCAGTCCGCCGCCCTGGGTTTTTGGACCTACTTTTTTCTCTTTGGGAAACGCTGGAACCTCCCTTTTAGTTGGCAGCTTCTTGGCGCCCTTGTCATTCTCGCTCATCCCGCCGCTTTCTTCCTCGTCGCGGCCTATTCCGAGTCGCTGTTTTTAATGGCACTCATCGGTTTCCTGTACTGGAGCGCCGCGGAAACGCGGCGCGGACGGGTTCTGGCAGCGATCCACGGCATCGTCATGTCGGCGACCCGGATAGTTGGGTTACCGTGCGCCCTGGCTCCATTGATCAAAAAAGTTTGGGAACTCGGCGCGGCGAGTCTGAGGGATGTTCGCAACTGGCTGCCAAATTATGGTCGCGCCCTTTTGCTTAGCGCCACGGCCATGCTCGGCGGGGTCGGGTTTTTCGCCTATTGCCAGTTCCGCTGGGGGCATTGGGATATTTACATGATGACGCAGCAGTTCGGCTGGGACATCCAACCCGATTACCTCGCTATATTTAAACCATCGAGCTACCACTGGCTCTTGCCGGACCTCGCTTATCCCGTTGAGATGAGCCAGATGGCGACGACGCTCGGCGGGCTAGCGCTGCTCGGAATGTTTACTGCCGAATTTTTTTTGCCCAAGCAACGTCCAACCAATCGCTCTGTGCGAATCGTATTTTATTTTGCAGCCTTCGTTCTCTATTTCCTCTCCGTCTCGGGCGTCGCTTGCGTCAATATGGAAAGCATGCTCCGATACGAGTTTTGTTTGCATCCGCTTATCGTGCTGGCGCTTTTGCATTATTTGCACAATCTTCCCTTCCGCTCGTGGCTGGGCCGGGCAACCGCGGTGACTACAATCGCGCTGATTGGCGCGGCAGGACTCGGCCTCGAAAGCTGGTACATTTGGAATTTTACAAGAGGAAACTGGGTGGCCTGAATTAATGAAAACGAATGTTGCCATCATCGGTGCCGGACCGGCCGGTCTTACCGCCGCGTATTTTTTATCGAAAAATGAGATCGATGTCAGCGTGCTGGAAGCCGATCCTGTTTACGTCGGCGGCATTTCGCGCACCGCCACCTACAAAGGTTTTCATTTCGACATCGGCGGCCACCGTTTCTTCTCGAAGTCGAAGGAAGTGAACGATTTCTGGAGCGAGATCCTGCCGAACGATATGCTCGATCGCCCTCGCAGCTCGCGAATTTTTTACGGCGGAAAATTTTTTGCTTATCCACTACGGCCCTTTGAAGCGCTGGTGAAACTCGGCCTGCTCAGCTCCACGCTTTGTGTCTTGTCATGGTTGAAGGCGCGTCTCATGCCGGTCCGCGAACCGCAGAACTTCGAAGACTGGGTTAGCAACCAGTTCGGTCAACGCCTCTTCAACACCTTCTTCAAAAGCTACACCGAAAAGGTTTGGGGAATGAGTTGCCGGGAAATTTCGGCTGATTGGGCCGCGCAACGCATCAAAGGCTTGTCCCTTGGCAGCGCCATCAAGAACGCGCTTTTCCCACATCGCCGTCCGAAAGATAGCTCCAAGGTGATCAAGACCCTCATTAATTCCTTCAAATACCCGCGGCGAGGACCGGGAATGATGTGGGAAACCTGCGCGGATAAAACTAAAGCGATGGGCGGCGCCATCTACATGGGTTGTCGTGTGATCCGTTGCGAATACGACGACGCTAAGGGAACCTGGACGACAATTTATCGCGACCAGCACGGGATCGAATACGCGCTTGAATCCGAGCACGTTATTTCCTCAGCGCCGATGCGGGAATTGATCAATGGTCTCGTGCCTGCGGTCTCCGAAGAAGCAAAGCGCGCGGCCGATTCTCTGAAGTATCGCGATTTCCTCACCGTGATGTTGATCCTGAAAAACCGCGACGCGTTCCATGACAACTGGATCTATATCCACGATCCGAGCGTGAAGGTTGGCCGCATCCAAAACTTCCGTTCCTGGTCGCCCGAAATGGTGCCCGATCCGGACAAGGCCTGCTACGGGCTCGAGTATTTTTGTTTCGAACATGACGGGCTCTGGGATTCGAAAGATGACGACCTGATTGCGCTGGCCAAGCGCGAGCTGATCCAGATCGGTTTGGCACACGAAGGCGATGTCCTCGATGGCTGCGTTGTGCGCCAGAAAAAGGCCTATCCGGTTTACGACGATCACTACGCCGAGCATGTCGCGACCATTCGCGACGAATTGGACACCCGT
The DNA here is from genome assembly GCA_035276245.1 of Chthoniobacterales bacterium. Taxonomy (GTDB): domain Bacteria; phylum Verrucomicrobiota; class Verrucomicrobiia; order Chthoniobacterales; family UBA10450; genus AV69. Next base: position 2,913 of record DATELT010000117.1, on the reverse strand, counting down.
TATCCCAACCTCCATCTCGTCGGTCGTAACGGCATGCACAAATATAACAACCAGGATCACGCCATGATGACGGCGATGCTTTGCGCCGAAAACATCATCGCTAATACCAAGCTTTACGATCTCTGGCAGGTGAATCAGGACGCTGAGTATCATGAATCCGGCGACGCGCCTTCGGAAGAAACTGCGGGAACCGCCATCCGTCTCGTGCCCACGCGAGTCACCGGCACGCCCGAGCTCGCGCCCGAAGGTTAACCGGCGGTGCCGGCCGTGCCGCAATTCCAGATTTTTCATGATCGGATTGATGCCGGTCGGCAGCTCGCGGAACAATTGCTGAGTTACACCGGACGCGACGACGTCATTGTTCTAGGTCTGCCGCGCGGAGGAGTCCCTGTCGCATATGAGGTCGCGCAGCGGCTCGGTGTTCCTCTCGACGTTTTCGTCGTGCGCAAACTCGGCGTGCCGGGGCACGAAGAACTCGCCATGGGCGCGATTGCTCCCGGCGGCGTCCGCGTTCTGAACGAGGACGTGCTCCAGGTCATACCAAATGCGCAATCGATCGTCGAGATGGTCACCGCAATCGAGCGCGAGGAATTGGAACGACGGGAGCACAATTATCGCAACGATCGGCCCTGGCCTGATCTCAAAAGTCGTATTGTCATTCTGATCGACGACGGACTTGCCACCGGGGCGACCATGAGAGCAGCGGTAGCTGCGCTGCGTCAGCAGGACGCAGAGAAAATTATTGTCGCCGCTCCAGTCGGCGCGCCGAGCACCTGTCAGGATTTGAAGAACGTCGCCGACGAAGTCATTTGCCTGCAAACCCCCGTCGCCTTCATCGGCGTCGGCCAATACTACACCGATTTTTCCCAAACCACCGATGAAGAAGTGCGCGACCTGCTGGCTGCCTCGCCTTAAAAACGAAGCTAATTTGCTAGCTCTGCGACTCGCGTTTGGCCCCTCTTCGTGGTAAAGATTTAGGCGGAAATAACGAATAACAAGCGATGACCGACAACATGCTACACCTTCTGAATTGGGCGTTCGGCGTTGGACGTTGGACGTTGGACGTTTACTTCAACGATTTGCGTAACTAAAATGAGTAATAACATCACAACAGCCACCCCGCCAACATCCGAGGCTCCGAGAGAAAAACTGACCAAAAAGGCCATTACCGCCGATCACCCCACCTGGTGCCCCGGCTGCGGCGACTTCGCTGTCCTCGCCTCTTTCTACAAGGTCCTCGAGAAGCGCCAACTCGATCACGAAAAGATCGTCACTCTCGCCGGGATCGGTTGTTCATCGCGTTTTCCTTATTTCGTTAACGGCCACGGCGCCCACTTCATTCACGGCCGCGCCGTCCCGCTCGCGACTGGCATCAGTCTCGCCCGACCCGATCTGCACGTCTTTCTCTTCGGGGGCGACGGCGATGGGTTTTCCATCGGTGGGAATCATCTCGATCACGGCGCGCGCAAAAACATTAACCTCACCTATTTCATCATGGACAACTTCGTCTACGGCCTGACGAAGAAACAAACATCGCCTACCTCGCCGATCGGATTCAAAAGCAAGACCGACCCGCAGGGCGCGATCGATCAGCCGGTCAACGCCATGAAAAAACTGATCGCATCCGGCGCCACGTTCGTCGCCCGAACTCACGCTACGCAGGTCAATCACATGATGCAGATGATCGAGCGCGCAATGGATCATGCTGGTTTTTCTGTCATCGAATGTTTGAGTGAGTGCGTCGAATTTTTCCCCGGCGCCTTCGACCCGGCTAACCCGCGCAAGGGCGGCGCTTTCGAGTTGATCCAGGAAAAGAAATGGGACAACACGCCCGAGGACGAACTCCGTCACGATGTCACCGACGAGCTCGCGGCCTACAAGCTGGCCCAGCTGCCGTTCCCCGGCGTCTTCGGCGTCTTCTACGAAACCGATCGTCCCACCAAAAATGCGCTCGAAAAAAAATGGATCGACAGCAGCCGCGAAAGACTGGGCGGTGCTAACGATCAACAAATTCTCCAAAAAACGTTCGACCGAATGAAATAACAACGGGTCGCGTTGTTCCGGAGGGACATTTCCGCGCGTCATTCTTCGCAGGAGAGCGGATGTGCTTCGCGTGCTATGTTCGCCGTCTCGTAGACGCCCTTCGTTGTGTAGCGACGGTCTATGACCACCGCCGGATCCCTCCTTTCAAAACTGGTTACTCGACTCGTCAGCGCAAAAAAGTAATTGTATCGAGCGAATGCAACACGATGTCGAAACATCATCTTCTGCCAAGGAACAACTGCGCGCGCTGCTCCAAAAAAAATCCGTTTTCCACGGCGAATTCACCCTGGCCTCCGGCGCGAAGAGCGACTTTTACGTCGATGCACGTGTCACGACATTCGATCCACGCGGCGCCTGCCTCATCGGCGAAGTCGGCTGGCAGCTGGTGAAAGAAACCGCGGCGAAGTTGAACAAAAACGTCAACGCCATCGGTGGCCTCACCCTCGGCGCCGATCCGATTGCGCTTAGCATCGGCATTGCCGCACAACACGAGGATTCCTCCACCCGGCTTCAGGTTTTCACTGTTCGAAAAGCCGTCAAAGAACACGGCCGACAGAAACGGATCGAAGGGAATTTCTCAGCCGCCGATTCCGTCGTCGTCGTTGACGATGTCGTTACCACCGGCGGATCGACTATTCAGGCGATCGATACGATTGAAGAGGCCGGCGGCCACGTCGCCTTCGTTCTGGTGCTGCTCGATCGACAGGAAGGCGGCCGCGAAAACATTGAGCAACGCGGCCACAAAGTCGTCTCCATCTTCACTCGCGCCGATTTGGCGAATAAAATCGGGTGAAAACTGGAACATCAAAAAGCTAGCTGGTATGCGCTTGCAGCTTCTGGTGCGAATGATTTTGATGGCATTGGCCGGAA
>DATELT010000116.1:0-12444 GCA_035276245.1 Chthoniobacterales bacterium | reverse complement strand
CCCCATACAAACCGATGGCAGCAAGGAACAGCGCCAGTCCGGCAAAAACCGTGAAGAGTGTCCCGAAAAATCGGCGCTCCCAGAACGATTCTGTCATCACCTGATCCATCGTTTTCACCTTGTAGATCGGAATTTCCTTGTTTACCGCCAGGACTGCCGCGCGCGCCAGGTTCGCGAAAGCCGCCGGTTCAGTCTTGGTTCGCAGCATTACCGACATGAACGCCTCGGGATTTTGATATTGCGCGTCGTAAACGCAGGGTAACTCGCGCCGCTCAGTCAGACGATCATAGATAACGTTGTGTACAACCCCGACGATCGTGGCCCACCTCGGCGGCTCGCCGACTTTTTCGAGAAGCGCGAGTTGATGTCCAATCGGATCAGTATTCGGAAACCATTTGCGCGCGCCCACCTCGTCAATCAACGCCACCCGCTGGCCGTCTTTGTTGTCGCGATCGGTAATATCGCGTCCGCGTAAAAGGGAAATGTGACTGGTGGCAAGATAGCCCGGTGTAATAGAAAGGCCATGAGCCAGACGCGCATTCTGCAATTGTTGCGGCTCTGGTTCGCCGTCGAGAACGACGGCGCTCACGCCGATATTTCCCGAAGCCGGAAGCGACGCCGTCGCGCCCGATGATTCCACCCCGGGAATGCTCGCCACTTGCCGCATCAGCGCGGTGAAAAATCGGCCGGCATCTTCCTGTTTGAATTGCGTGGGCGGAAGCCCGACCCGGAAAGTCAAAGTATGTGATGGATCAGCCCCGATGTCGGTGGCCTGGAGTTTGAGAAAGCTGCGCAATGTCAATCCCGCGCCCACCAGTAAGACAAGTGCAAGCGCGACTTCCGCGACCACCAAGCCATTGCGCACACGCTGGCCTTTGCCGCCGCCAATCCCGCCACGACCCCCTTCCTTGAGCGCGTCGACCAGTTCCGGGCGCGACGCTTGGAGCGCCGGAAACAATCCAAACAAAATTGCCGAGGCGGCACCAAGGACGAGCGCGAAACCAAAAACTCGCCAGTCGAAATCGAAGCGGATCCAAAATGGTATCTCGACGGGTATTGCGCGCATGACAAGATCGATTCCCCAGATGGCAAGAAGTAAACCAAGCGCACTTCCGAATACTCCAAGGACGAGACTCTCGCTCAGTAGTTGGCGTACGATGACCCGACGGCCCGCGCCGAGCGCGAGACGAATTGCGAGTTCTCGCGCGCGCGAGGCACCGCGGGCGAGCAACAAATTGGCCACGTTCGCGCATGCAATCAGATGCACGAAAAGCACCGCACCCATCAGCAGCAGCGTCAAATTCTTCGAGTCTTTAACGGCCTCCTCGCGGAAAAATTTCACCCGTACACTTCCCCCCGTGTTGGTTTGAGGATGATCGACCGCGATCCGCGCCGCGATCGCTTGCAGCTCCGCCCTCACCTGCTCGATCGAGACACCTCGCTTCATCTTGGCGAAGCATTCAAGATTAAAATTGCCGCGTGGATTTTCCTTCTCCTCGATCTGCAAAGGCATCCACAAATCGGACGATTCCGGAAAACGCCAGCCTTTTGGCATTACACCGACAATGGTGACGCGCTTTCCATTTATCGTGACGACGCGACCAACGATGTTGGCGTTCGCGCCGAAATGATTTTGCCAAACCTCGTAACCAAGCAATACGACTGGCGGCGCGTTTTTTTGATCTTCCTCGGCGTGAAAAACACGACCGAGAACAGGCTTCACGCCGAGAAATGAAAACGCATCCGCGGTAATGAATGAACCGAGATAGCGGTAGGGCGTTTCACCGTCGCTCAAAATCATCGTCGCGACCGTGGTCGCGCCGAGACCCTCGAGAGAGGTCGCCTGTTGTCTGAGATCCAGATAGTCTGGATAGGCCACGCCGTTGTCGCGATCGGCACTGATTTTTGGGAAATATTCGCTGACGTAAAGAAGACGGTCCTGATCCTCGATGTAGGGCCAGGGCTTGATTAGAATCGCGTTAACTACCGAAAAAGTTGTCGTCGATGCCCCAATGCCGAGGGCGAGCGCCAACACCGCAATGACGGTGAACGCCGGTGTTTTTATCAACATTCGTGCGCCGAAACGAATGTCGTTCCACATGACAGCCTGCCCCAACTATGCTGCGATGCGATTGTCTTCCACCACGCGGCCGTCGAACAAATGCACGGTGCGATCTGCGTTTTGCGCGAAGCGCGGGTCGTGCGTCACCATGCAAATGGTGGCACCGGCAGCGTGCAATTCCCTTAACAAATCCATCACTGCTTCGCCATTACGCGAATCGAGATTTCCGGTCGGCTCGTCTGCGAGCAAAATTGCAGGCTTGCCAGCGAGGGCCCGCGCCACCGCGACCCGCTGTTGCTGACCACCGCTGAGCTGGCTCGGCAAATGTTTTGCGCGATGTCCCATTCCGACGCGCTCCAGCGCCTGGGTCACCGCGGACTTGCGATCGCCCGAGCTCATCCCGCGATACGTCAGCGGCAATTCAACGTTCTCGTAAACCGTGAGATCGCCAATGAGGTTGAAGCTTTGAAAAATGAATCCGATTTCCCGGTTGCGAATGCGGGCACGCTCCGGAAACGAAAGGTTGGCGACTTCCGAGCCTTTGAGCGAATAACTGCCGCCGCTCGGAGTATCGAGCAACCCCAGAATCGAAAGCAATGTGGATTTTCCGCAACCCGACGGCCCGGCGATGGAAACATATTCGCCGTCCCGAATATCGAGATGAATGCCGGAGAGCGCGTGTGTCTCCACTTCGTCGGTGAGAAACACTTTGGTCACGTCTTCTAAATGAATGAGAGGTTTGGATCCGTTGTTCATGTTCTGATTTCTGATTTCTGGTTTGCTGATTTCTAAGGTGCTCAATTCCATTGTGATCAATTCAATTTGATTCTTTCATGCGCATCCCATGCGCTGGTATCGGAGAGAATGACCTGGTCGCCGGGTTGCAGGCCGCTCACGATTTCGATCGAATTAACCGAGCTGCGGCCCAGCTTGACCGGCGTTCGTACCGCTTCGCTGCTGCCCGAGACAAGTTTGAAAATGCCGACGGTATTGTTTTCCTGGCCAAATGCCGGCCGGCCGACATAGATGACATCATCCAGGCGTTCCAGTTCGATCGTACCATCAATCGTTAGATCCGGGCGGGCCCCCCGCGGAAGTTCCCCGTCAATCTGGGCATCCACTTTCACCGTTCCCTGCTCGACCGCAGGATCAACTCGCGTGACGTGGCCCGTAACCACTCCGTTGCGCGTATCGATGGTCGCTTTCTCGCCAATTTGAATATCTTTCGCTTGGGTCTCCGCAATTTTGATTTCCGCTTTCAACTTCGTCGGATCGGCCACCCGCGCGAGATTGTCACCGATCTTCACCCGCTGTCCCACATCCACTGGCAACTGTTGCAGCACGCCGTTCATTCCTGCTTTCACGTGCAACGCTTCCACCTGATCAAGCTTTAATTGCGCGGCCGCTTTTACCTGATCCACTTCCGCCTGTTTCGACGCCAATTGCGGGTCGATCGAATCCCGCGCGAAAGTCAGACGCTTTTGTTCAATGGCGTCGCGGTTTGCCAGTTCGGCCGCTTTCACTTGCGCCGTCTTGTATTGCAACTCCGCCACCAAACCGTTCTTCTTTAACTCTTCATTTGTCTCACTTTCCATCCGCGCCTGTTGATATTCCGAATGCACCCGCGCCGTCGTCGATTCCTGGTCGAGCAAATCGCGTTGCAATTTCGCTTGCAGCGTCGTGAGCTCCGCTTCCGCGGCCTTTAGTTTCGATTCCGCATCGTGCGCGGCCTGTTCCAGTTCCGGACTGGATAATTCCAAAATCACCGTGTCCGCTTTCACCTGTGTTCCCGGACGGACCACGATCTTCTCCACCCGCCCTTCGGTGTTCGCGGGAATCCAGCGAATCTCTTCCGGAACGAGCGTGCCAAGACCGCGCACTTCGCGCACCATCGGCCCCCGTTTCACTGTATCGATCCACACCGTTGAGCGATCGACACTCGGCACTGCTGGTTTCAAATGCGACAACGCGACCGTGATCAGGATCAGCGCAAGCGCGCCGCCGGAGGCGAACAGAATCCGGCGGCGACGTTTCTTTTTCGCAATATGCGGCCGCGCAATATCCATCCCCGAGCTTACCGGTGAGAATCCTGCCGGTCGCACAATTGTCTCCTCCGCCCTTATGTCCGATTTCTGCGGCATCATGTCCAACTAAAACCTCCCGATCACGCGCAAAAAATCCGCCAGCGCATGCATGTTGCTCAGAATTGGAATCGCGGCCGTAACCACCATCGCCAGAAATGCCAGCGCCTCCACGCAAAATTCATTGCGCGCTTCGCGACGAAAATATTCGCCACTGATATTACGAAACGATAGCGACTTGGCGCGCAGACATCCGCCGCGATAGTTCGGAAGCGCGACGGCGTGATAATTGGAATCAACGAACGGAAACGTCGCGCCATTCTTTTGCGCGCCATCCCCTCGCCGGCTCAAATAATTCTGTTCAACTGTCGGTTTCATTTTCGTTTTCCTTTCCCGTGAGATGCGGTTCGCATCAGCCTTGGATTCAAAAAATAAATTGTGCTCCCGGCTCCTATTGCAATGCCCATGCCAGGTATAAAAAAAGAATGATAAGTGACTGATTGTTCGTGGCTTGCAGTTAACGACGTGGTTGACGAAGGGCATCCCTGGCTTCGGTTGTGGGAAAATGCCGTCCCGATTTCGGAACACATTTTGTGGCCGCTCCGGCGCGTGCCCCTCGCCCACGGAGCGACGGGCTGCAGACGCTCTCGCGGCGAAGCCAACGGGATCAATCCCGCCTTCGCTACAGCGGCGCAGGCGACTTCGCTCGGGACGACACCTTAGTGCAGATTATAGACTTCGAGTAACGCTATGCTCGCAAGCCAAGCGCTGCATACTGCGACAACAAGACGCCAGGACTCTGTCATTTTCGCGGGCCTCCAACTTTTCGAAGGATTGGGTTGCCGCACGATTCTGGAAAATTGCCCCGATTCTAACAAGAAAAAGCTGTGGTTTATCGAGGCAGACGCAACAAAGCCTCGGCTCCGCGCGCGCCGACGCGATTTGCCAAAGTCAACGTTCCACCGTGCGCTTCGGCAATTTGCCGGGAAAGAGCGAGACCAATTCCGGAACCGTCGGGTTTAGTGGTGAAAAACGGCACGAACAAATTTGTCGGATTCATGATCCCTTCACCTTCATCGCGCACAAAAATTTCCACGCAGTCACCCGTTTCCTTCCACCCGATCATGACCGCGCCACCTGTTGCCATGGATGCCTCTGCGGCGTTATGGAGCAGGTTGATCAGCGCCTGTTCCACCTGCCCAGCATCGGCGCTGATAGTGATCGACGGACCGCCCTGCCTCTGGACCGGCAAGCGTGTTTCCAAATTCGCAGCCCGGGTCACGACTCCTCCAACATCCATTTGCTCTTTCAACGGCGGCGGGAGACGCGCCAGCCGCGAATACGCTTCCATGAAGCGACTTAGCGAGTCCGCCCGTGTTGCAATGACATTCAATCCGCTACGCGCATCTTCGTGCCAATCGGACGGCAGTGGATCGCGTCGCAACAGATTTTCCAGGCTTCCCGCAACTGATTTGATCGGCGCCAGCGAATTATTCAGCTCATGACCGAGCACACGCACTAATCGTTGCCATGCGATCCGTTCTTCCTCGCGCAAAGTCCGGCTTAGATCGGTGAGCACAAGCAGTTCATTCGGCAAACCATGCTCGCGAAAAGTGCTGCGTCGCACCCCCCAGCGGCCAGTCGCGCCTGGAAAGGCGAGCGTCAACGGCGAGTCTTCGTCGGCATCCAGACAAACATCCAGCCGAAGCTCTCGTGCAGGTCGCCCAAGCAGCTTGTCCATCGGTTTCTTCAGCAAATTTTCGCCCGCGCGATTAACGAGACGTAGCTTGCGTTCCGGATCGAAAGTGAAAACAGCGACGTCGATCTCCGCCATGATCGTGCGCAGAAGCGCGGTGGCCTCGAATGCGCCGAGACGTTGTCGCCTCAAGGTCTCCCCGAGTTCGTTAACTTCAAGCAACGCTTCGCCCAGCGCGTCGTTTTCGCGTGCGCCCCGGGCCCGGATCGAGTAATCGCCTTCCCGCAGGGCCGCGAGCAAATTCGTGACCGTTTGCCACGGCCGGACGATATGTTCGCGCACGCTCGCGATATAACCAAAGGCGAATCCGGCGATCACGAGCGTGAGAGTCCATTGCAATTTTGTGCTGTAGTCGCCGAACCAGAGCAGGCAAAGTGCGATCATCGCCGCCGGTGCCACTGCGCCAATCGTTAACCAGGTGAGACGAGTTTCGTGCGAAATCCGACGCCGCGGTTTGCGACGATCATTCATGCACTGTGAAATCCGAAATGAAGCCCAGTCCGGGTCGGACCAAACCGCAATTCCTACAGTCCATATTGCTGCAACCGGCGATAGAATGCACTGCGACTCAACCCCAGCGCTTCCGCCGCTTGCCGCGCGTTTCCACCGGCCCGGGCGAGCGCTTTCTTGATTAGGTAGGCTTCCACTTCCTCCAGACTCATGTCTTCCAGCCCGCGCGAATCGCCGGTGCCGGTCGAGAGCCCGAGATCGCGCGATTTAAGTTGCGCGCCGGTCGACATCAATACGGCCCGTTCAATCACATGGTCCAACTCGCGCACATTTCCCGGAAATGGATGTCCCATTAAGCGTTCGCGCGCCGTTTCATCAAAACCGCCCAGCTCCTTGCGGTAACGTTTCGCGTGCATTCTCAAAAAATTGTTCGCCAACGGCATGATATCTTCCTTCCGATCGCGCAAGGCCGGCAACCCGATCTCGATGGTATTCAGGCGAAAGAGCAAATCCTGACGGAACCGGCCGGCGGCGACTTCATCGTGCAGGTTCGAATTCGTCGCCGATATGATGCGCACATTTGCGCGCAACGTTTTCGAAGAACCGACACGCTCGAATTCGCCGGTTTCGATCACCCGCAAAAGTTTGGCCTGCAAATTGAGTGGAATATTTGCAATCTCATCCATGAAAAGCGTACTCTCGTCCGCCAGTTCGAATCTGCCGGCGCGATCCGTTTTGGCGTCGGTGAAGGCGCCTTTGACGTGACCGAACAGCTCGCTTTCAAAGATCGTCTCCGAGAGTCCGCCCATGTTTACTGTGATCATGGTGTGCGATGCGCGTGGCGAGAGAGCGTGCAACGCCTGCGCGATTAAGCCTTTGCCAGTTCCATTCTCGCCGGTGATCAAAATGTTCGCGTCGGATGGCGCCACGCGCGAAATCATCTCCAGCACCGGACGCATGGCAGGCGACTCCGCGATGATGTTGGGGGCGCCACCGCGCAGGAGTTGGTTGGCCGCTTCCAGCTTGCGGCCCTTGCGCAACGCACCCGCCAGCTCAATCTGCGTCCGCACTATCGCAAGCAAGCGCTCGTTGTCCCAGGGTTTTGGAACAAAATCGCGCGCCCCGCGTTTCATTGCTTCCACCGCCAGATCGATCGTCGCCCACGCCGTCATCACCACGATGGGCAGAGTGCTGTCGATTTCCTGAAGCTTCGGGATGACTTCGAGACCTTCCTGTCCCGAGGTCGTGTCGCGCGTGTAATTCAGATCCATCATCAAAAGCGCGTAATCCTTTTTCTCGAGCGCATTAAAAATTCCCGCGAGTGAAGTCACTGCGTCCGTCTGATGCCCCGCGCCCTTCAGCAAGATGCGCAACGCCTCCAGGACATCCGGTTGATCATCGGCAATAAGAATGCGCGCCATGTCTTAACTGTGAACCTCGTTTCACGTGCGGTGTCAATCACCGCTTCGCAAATCGGTGCGGGGACAGATGCAAAATCGACTAACGATTAGTAGCGCGAGGTAATCGGTCGATCCGCTCACAAAAGCTTTCGGAACTTCATCGTCTGTCAGTGCGGCTCGCGGCAATACTAAAAGTAAGTGCGGCCTCGCCACCATTCTCTTAACATCGAGCAAGGGACTGCTCGATTCACCAATACACCTAAACTTTAAGTCAATGTCAGTGCCTTCTCCTCCACATCGCATTTCTCTGCTCACGGCCACATGCATCGTGATTGCAAACATGATTGGCACGGGCGTTTTTACGAGCCTTGGATTTCAGGTGGGTGATTTGCCGACTGGTTTCGCAATCATTTTACTCTGGACAGTTGGTGGAATCTGCGCGATGTGCGGCGCGCTTTCCTACGCCGAACTCGCCGCAGCGTTGCCGCGTTCCGGCGGCGAATACCATTTTCTCCGCGAAATTTATCATCCGTCGATTGGATTTCTCGCCGGCTGGATCTCGGCAACGGTCGGATTTTCGGCGCCAGTCGCGATCGCCGCCATGCCGTTCGGGACTTATCTCGCCGAAATTTTCCCAACAATAAATCCGCTCTTCACCGCTATCGCATCTGTCGCCTTAGTCACATTCGTCCTGTTATGCGATCTCCAACTCGGAAGCGCTTTCCAGATCGGGTCTACCATTCTCAAGGTAGCATTAATCGCCATCTTAATTGTTGCTGGTTTCTTTGCGACAGAGACACAAAAAATTTCATTTTTGCCGATCAAAGGGGACACCGCGCTGGTCGCGAGCGCCCCTTTTGCGATCAGTCTCTACTGGGTGATGTATGCTTACTCGGGCTGGAACGCTTCCACCTATATTACCGGCGAAATTCGTAATCCTCGGCGGAATGTTCCGCTATCGCTCATCTTCGGCACCCTAATCGTAATCATCCTCTACGTTTGCGTGAATGCCGTATTTCTCCGGACCACTCCCGCTGCCGAGATGATTGGCAAACAACAGGTCGCACTCATTGCGAGTACTCACATTTTTGGTCCCACCGGCGGAAAAATAATGGCCGCGTCCATTTGTCTCGGCCTAATTTCAACGGTCTGCGCCATGATGTGGATCGGACCGCGCGTGACCGCGGTAATGGGTGAGGACCTCCGAGTTTTGAAGAAACTGTCGCGACGAAGCGCGCGCGGAATCCCGGCAAACGCAATCCTCACCCAATTTGTCATTGTTAACGTCATGCTATTGACCGCGACGTTTCAAGCGGTGGTAAATTATGTGCAATTCAGCCTCACGCTTTGCTCGGCGCTCACCGTATTTGGAGTCTTTATTTTGCGGTGGCGACGTCCGGAATTAGAGCGGCCCTACCGCGCCTGGGGATATCCGATCACTCCGCTAATCTTTTTGGCCATCAGTGGCTGGATGCTCTGGCATCTGCTGGCCGAAGAATCGACGCGCCTGCCGTCCTTGCTCGGTCTGGGAACTGCTGGGCTTGGATTAATTATTTATTTTATTTCACCGAAAACGCCCACCAGCGCCGTCTAACGATTAATGAAATGCCACATCTTGATGGCGCTGCTTTTGACCAGCGCCGCTTGCGCTAGTCTGGCTCAGATCGCAATTCCGACTCGGACTCCCTATCCGACTCGACCTCCCATTCCGACTCGAACTCCCAATCCGCCTGATACCGCCAGCCCGGCGCAGACCTCTGCTCCAGCTCCGCCCGTTGCGCAGAATGCTTCCACTCTGGATGAAACGGCACGTTTCCTCGCCGGCATGCCCGTGACCGGTGCGCTCGAGCCTCTCACTCACGATCCCGCCTGGCAGGAACACGCTCAGGCCATGAATGAAGCGTGGAAAAGAAAAGAGCAGCAACAAATCTGGCCGATTCGGCAATGGATGCAGGCCAACGCCCCGCAATATCACCGCAGCAACGCCACTGCCTTCTACATGTTTAGCGGCCCCGATTTCTTGTACGCCAGTATTTTCTTTCCATTGGCAAGCAACTACATCCTCGCTGGCCTCGAACCGATCGGGAATGTTCCCGACCTCACTCAGGCTCCGCCCGAAATGCTGCGAGCCGATCTTCTCTCCTTGCGCAGTTCAATGAATTCGATTCTGCGATTTCAATATTTCATCACCAAGGAAATGCGCACCGATTTGGGTCGCGGAAATATCAGTGGCACGTTGCCGATCCTTTATGTCTTTCTGGCGCGCCTCGGTTACACCATTGTCGATGTGACGCACGTGACAACTCCGGCCGAGGGCGTGAAAATTACCTTTGCCGGCGGAGAACAGCAGCAAAGCCTTTATTATTTCAAAACCGATCTGTCCGGCCGCAACAGCGCCTTCCTTCGCTGGTGCGCCGCCCGCGGTCCCGGTTTGAGTTTGCTCAAGGCCGCTTCGTTCCTGATGCACAGCGACGGATTCTCCGGCGTGCGCAATTTCCTGTTGCAGAACAGTCGCGTCATTATTCAGGACGACTCCGGAATTCCGCTACGGATGTTTCCGAAAGGTTGGAAAGTGAATTGCTACGGGCGTTACGTTGCCCATCACGAGGAATTCGAGAAGTATCACCAGCCCGATCTGGCCGCGATCTATGCGCAAAATCCTCCTCCGCCGCCGCTCGGTTTTGCCTTCGGCTACCATTGGCAAAAAGAAGACGGCATGCTCATGCTGGCGACGCGTGAAGCATTACCGGCTCTCCCGGCCGAGGAGCAACCGCAAAAAACGAGCGTCCGAAAATGATCCGCCATCGGCTTGTCGTACCGCGATGAGTTCCAACGACGGGATAACGTAAAGGCGTTGTCCTTCCGATCCGATGCACGCGACTAAATCGCTCGGTGCATCTTGGCAGAGACAAGCATCACGCCAATCCTGATTCGGCCATTTCGGAATTAGCATTTGCTCAACATCGACCTCTCGTCCGTTGGGAGCCGCGCGATTGTTCCACCAGCCGAGGGAAAACGCCCGATTTGCCTCCGTTCCGCGCCAGCATTGCTCAAGCGATTTCCGTGAGATCACCGGCGCGCCGTTATCGAGAACAACCTGTCCCATCCTAGCCCATTGTCTGGCTGTCAGAATCCAGCCGGTCGCAAGCAAAGGATTGCCGGCGCGATCTGGAAGATAACGTTGCGGACCAAGTCCAAGCCGATGGAGAACCCGGCGTTCCAGAAAATGTGTCGGACTTTGTTTACGGACTTTGGCCTTAAAGATTTCATGAAAGACTTGGAGCGCGGCCGGTCCGTAAATAAACGCCGTGCCCGTTGTCGCTACCATCCGCGCGCGTTGCGCAACAATGTCACGATCAGCCAATTGCTTCTCATGCAGGAAAAATAGCGGCTCCAACCCCGCATCGAAATTCAGTAACTGTCGGATCGTCACCTGCGATTTCCGCGGATCATTTCGCCAGACTGGGATTGTATCGGCGACACGATCATCAAGATCGAATAAACCGTCCTCAGTTGCTGCCAAAGCCGCGAGGTCCCAAAACGCTTTTGTTCCGCTATAAATCCTGTGCGGCGTCTTCGCGTTCTGTTCCAACAGTATCCGCCCATTTTGAATTGCGAGAAATGAAACCCCGCGATGCCGTTTTGAATATTCGGCTGCCGCTCTTACTGCGTTCGAATCCAGCGAGGTATTCGCGTCTATCGAACCCGCCAGCAAGAGCGAAAGTAGCAGTCCAAAACTTGATCGCTTAAACCCGTCAAGTTTATCGAGTCTGATGGTTCCCTTGAAAACCAACAAACGTTTCATCGCTTCATCGCTTCAACGATGTAACGATTTACCACGTGAGGGATTTAGCCAATCGAGCGCCCTGGTGTTCGCCCTTCTTCGGCATCATGCAGGTCGATCCAGGTTTGAATGTCATCGCGATTCTCCCAACCCGCTCGCTTCTTCGCATCCATTAACTCGGCGCTGCCTTCGTCTCGCCATCCGCGTTTGGCCAAAAATGCATTCCAGATTTCAATCTCTTCTTCGCCTGGTTTTCTGCCATTCTCGAAGCACCAGTCCAAAATCTCCTCATCCGAGCCTCCCTCAAGCGTTCGTTTCGCCAGCTCGTCATAATCAACTCCGAGAAACCTGGTGCATCGCGAATCGAAAAAGGTTGGGTCTTCCACACCAACAAAATATCCGGGGGCTAATCTGCCAGCCGCGTGAAGTCTGATCTTGTCCAGCATTCTCGCGAAATAGATCAGGCCCTTCGTCTTCTCATAATCGGTAACCGGAGTTTGATTTTGCATTGTACGAAAACCTCCCGCCGTGTGCTAGACTGTCAACAGACCACTTTGATGCCAAGGACCAGACCACTTTATAAAGTTGTTGAACAGATCCACGCTTTTCTGCAAATCGAGATTGACCCCATCACACCGAAATCGACGAATTCATTTATATCCCTGAGAGGCTCTCACCTCCGTCTTCTCCAAGTGGGAGAGGAAGACGCGCAGCGTCAGGCGAGGATCTCTCGGGCAAGGCGCACATAGCTATCATGAGATCGCATCCAGGCAATAATTCGCGAAACAAAAAGCGACGGCGACGTTCCATTGTCGCTTTCGAAATGGTTCGCCTGGTCAGAAGATCAGCCGAATCGCTCCATCAGCAGCTCTATCGTCAGATTCGCGACGAATTGATCGCCGGGAATTTTA
>DATELT010000115.1:0-8266 GCA_035276245.1 Chthoniobacterales bacterium | reverse complement strand
CATCGCCGGGGGCTCAGCGGATTATCTTCGCTGGATTGGGGAAAGTTGTTCGCGTTCGTAGACCTACTCGCGGCGTCATCCCGAGCGGCACAGACGGCGAGGGATCTCATGAGTCCGATGTTGATCGTGCGAGCTACCTTGTGTGACCGGAGAGTGTAGGCGCGGTCCCTCGCTTGCGCTCGGGATGACTCTTGTTGCGGCGCGCGTCACCCTCTTCGACGTGCGGTGACAAAAATTGCGACGCCGAGAGCATTGGCGAGGCCGCTGGCGGCGATAATCTTGCAGGCGAAGATTAACCGGCTGGGGACGTCGATGATCGGATAGATGGTAAACCCAATTGCAAGGAGTGAAACGGCGCACCCGCAGAAAGCGGCGATGCGTAGCCACAGCGGTGCGCGCGCGCGAGTCGCGGTCGCTCCGGCGAGAGGGATCGCAAATAGGACGACATAAACAATTCCGTAAAAAACATTCGCGGCGTTGTCGACGAGTTGAAATGCTTCCTGAATTCCCGCGCCGATCTGGCTGGAAATCGCGATAACCAGGGTTACCGCGCCGACGAAGACAATGGAGTTAATTGGCGTCTTGTATTTTGGATGTAAACGCGAGAACCAAACTGGTAAGAGCCGGTCCCAGCCGGCGACCATCGGCAAACGGGAACTTCCGGTGAGATGAACGCTGGTGGAGGAGATGGTGCGCACTGTCATCAACACAATGCCGGCGGATGCGATCGCACCAGCAATCGGGAAGGCGTGTAATCCCAACCGCAACGTTTGTGGCACTGGTCCGATTAGATCGATCGGATCATTACCAACGAAAGCCAGGACGGAGCCGGTTCCGAGAATGAACATCAACGCAATCACTGGAGACGCGATGGTGACGGAACGGCCGATGTCGCGGGCCGGGGCACGGGTTTCGCCGGCGAGGATGGCGACGTACTCGAATCCGCTAAGGGCACCGACCGCTAGTTTACTGAAGATATTGAGACAATAAAAAATTGAGACCGCGGGGGCGGCGAATTGCAACGGGTGATACTGGTTCAATTCGCCGCGCGCAATGGCAAAGAACGGTAGAAGAATAAGCACGCCATAAACCACGAGCATGGCGAATGCGCCGATGTTGTGGACCCATTTGCCGAGCGAAAGACCGCGCACGCCACTCCAGCCGAGACCGAGCACGAGGGCACAACTTATCAGGGAAACGCACCATCTGCTGTTTGGCATCCAGCTTTGACCGAGTGCGTAGGAAAGGTTGGTGGTGACAAACATTCCGCCCATGGCGATGACGGTGATGGAAAGCAGCCACAGGTTCCAGGCGACGATGAAGCCGACAAACTCGTTGAAGCCGAGTTTGGCCCACTGATAAAGGCCACCCTCCAGCGGCATCAGGCGATTTAAATAGATGACGACCGCAGCTTGCGGAATATAGAAGAATGCGATGGCGAGCAGCCAAAATACAAGGTGAGCTTGACCAAGTTTTGCCGCCGCTCCCACCCAGCTTGAGCCAACGACGAAGAGAATTTGGGTAAGAACGAGGTCGCCGAGCGCGAGCGGTTTCTTTAACGATGCGCTGTGGGCTTCGACCGCTTGCTCTGCGCGCTCGAATTCGGTTGTCATCGTAAAGCGTTGAACCGTTAAAGCGTTGGAACGTTGAATGGCTCCGCTTTAACGCTTCAACTCCTAATCCTGCAACGCTTTTTTCGGTGGCGGCCCAGTCCGAAATTCTTTGTGCCGAACCTTGCCGCCGGCATAGGCGATGTAGCCGCTCATTCCAAGGACAATCACTCCGACGAGAATAGTACCGATTACAAGTGGCGCCGACGTCTTAGGCCATTTTATTGGCACGATGATCGTAATAACGCTGAGTGCAGCCAGGGCGTAGAAAAAATAAATGAGTTGTTCGCCGCGATGTTGATGCTCGTCCAGCCAGGCTTGCCCGTCCTCATCGGTCATCGTGAGAACGCGATCGTAACCCTGTTCGCCGAATTCATACACCGGCCAAGCCGACCCTGCGCTAATCAGTATCAAAACAAGGGTGGCGATCTGTGCCGGCCGACTGTGCAGAAAGAATCCGATGAGCAATCCGACCCAACCCATTGCCAACCCGTAAATGGGGAGGGGATTGAGAAGAACATGCACATACTCCGGCTGCCGCTGAAGGGCCTGAAAGAGCGGGTTCATTCGTTATTGGGAAAACCGACGGCATTGTTTAGCTTGGCAAGTCTTTCCGGAACGTAACGTTTCCAGTCGTTGGCGCTGAAATGCCACCATTCGGTTCGCTGGCCATCAAAGCCGGCATTCATCATCGCTTTCTGCAGAAGATAAAGATGAGAGCGGACCGAAGGATTAGCGCCAATGTAATGAAACATTGATGCCGGCGTGAAATCGTCGAAATCTGTGGGCATCGCGAGTGCCTGTCCCCATTCGTCGACAATGGTTGCATCCACCGCCACGCCCCAGGCGTGGAGCGAACCAGACCCGTTCTCCGGATCGGCTACGTAATCGTGGTTCGGTGCCAACTTCCAGAGTCGTGCCTGCGTCCCGCGCGGACGGTACGCGTCCCAGATTTTCAAGCGGCAATTATAGCGTCGCACGGTCTTCTCCGCTGCAATCAAACACCGGGCCACGCCGCCGCGGACCATTGGCTGCATGCCGCAAGGATAAAGCGGGCTGCGAGCAATGTTCCTTGAAGTCGCGTACCGCAGCTCGATTCGAATACTCGGGGCGATATCGCGCAGGTTCACCCAGGCAAGATCATTCGTCGACGGCGCTGCAGTTCCAGCAGCCACCAGCCGCGCGCCGACTAGGAGAATTGCAAAAACAATGCGCACCATCACGGTGAATCAATTCGCGGCTGTCGCGGCTGGTGGCGCATCGGTCTTGGCAATACGCTGCAGGAGAAGTCGCGCGGTATTTTCGGGAACGTTGAAGCGGATTTCGAGATCGGCATGCTGGCGAATGATTTCAGGTGGAGCGGCGAAAAGTGGAAGATCAGATTGCTCGAGGTGTAGCCACTGTGCAGGATTTTCATGAATGCTTTTGGCCAGATCGCTGGCCGCATTTTCCGATGAGAGTCGTAGCAAGAGGCGCGCCTTAGCCGGTGTTTGAAGGGACACGCCCAGCCCAAGCAATTGCGCGCGATCCAGCAGTTCACGCACAAAAATTGGATGAAAGACACGAACCAACCCTGGCGGATCACGTGAGATCAAGCGCAATGTGGTTTCACGGTCGAGTGCCTGAAATCGATCAAAAAACTCTCCTGTGATCTGAAGATCAGCGTCGAGCCCGAGACGAACCCGCACCAGCTCGTCGACGCCATCAGGCAGACCTACGGCGAGCGTTTTCGGTCCAATACGCGCTACGCTGAAGTCTGAACGCTGCCATACCGGGAGCCCACTAATCGTTCGTTTTTCGAACTGCTTGTCTTCCGAAATCGTTCGCACCACGGAAGAAATATTGTCGCGCGCCTCCACCAAAAGAAATTCTCGCGGAGGCGAATTTTCGGCTGTGGTCAACGCACGGGTTACGCGACTGGTATCGGCCGGAATTCGCAACCGTGGCGTCTGGGAGGCGGCACCGATCAGGCCGGGCCAGGTTTGTAGCCAGAAGTCTTCGTTCCGCCATTTTTTGGGCAGATCATCGCGATCGAAACGCTCAGCGTTAAGGGAAAGAATGGCGTCGGTTTCACGCGGCAGCCACTCGCGTTTAGGTGGGGATTGAAAAACGAGCAGCAGGACAATTCCCAAAAGGACGAAGATAGAAAAAATGACGAAATAAAATTTTCGCAGCTCCTGTTTGTCGATTTGTGCGGAAAGGACATTAAGTTGTTCCCTGTGTTGGTGGTGCCGTTGGACCGACTGGCGGTGGCGGAGGACATCATGCAACAAGTGAGGGGCGTTCGGCGGCGCGATTCCGCGAGTCGCAAGATGACGCCCGATGTTGAGGTAAGCGGGATCTTTTCGCTCCTCCACGGTTTGGTGTTGGGCCTTTGCCTCTCGCAATGCCTCCTGCTGTCCACGTGCCTTATCGTTCAATCCGCGGTCGGTCGCTTCGAATCCCTCGCGGACCCGGGTAATATTTCGCTCCGCCGCCGAAAGGTCGTCTTGCGCTACCGCGAGTCTTTGCGTGGCTTGGCGACAGGCTTCCGCGCTTCCTTCGCGCGCACGAACAATTTCGGCGCGCTCCTGTGGCAATCGCGTTCGTTTGCTGGCGAGCTCCGCTGTGCGCGCCTCCAGGTCCGATGGCGGCGGCACCTGTGCTTGCAAAGCGGAGAGTTGCCTTAACAATTCGCGGTCGGCCGAATCATTGGCCTGCAAGCGTGCTTCCACACCTACAAGTTCTCGCTCGCAAACGGCAGCGGCATGTTTCGCTTCGTCTCGACGTTGCAGGACCGGCTTTTTTTCCTGTTCCAATTTGCCGATCGCGTCGCTCTGCGCTCGCGCATTCTCCGCCCGTTCGGATTCGATCTTTTTGAGCGCGTCTTCGATTTGTGCAATCCGCAGAGCGACTTCCTTTTGTTCCTGCTCGAGCTTCTTGAGCGCGACGATTTCGTTCCGGACTTCCGGGAAACTGGCCGCTTGGGCGGTGCCTTCCCGTCCCAGAGAAATCTCACTACGCTGCAACTGTCGTCTAACGTGTCGCAACGCCAAGCGCGTGCGTTGCCGGCGCACTTTCAAGCCAAGCTCGCGCAAACCGGTGCGGATGAAACTCACGAGGAAATGCTAACTAAACTACAATTCAGACAAAGAAATTTTCCGTTCTCCCATTCCTGAGCTCACTTCTTCTTCGCTCAACTTCGTCAGGACGCTGAAATCTTCGAGCGTGGTGGTGTCCCCGGTTACGGTTCTGCCACTGGCAATTTCCTGGAGCAACCGACGCATGATTTTTCCGCTACGAGTCTTCGGCAACGCTTCCGCAAAACGCACTTCGTCGGGCTTGGCGATGGCGCCGATGTGCTCGCTCACGTGATCGCGCAGCTCCCGCTTTAATCCAGTGGATGGAGTAACACTTCCCTTCAAAGTCACAAACGCGACCACAGCCTGTCCTTTCATTTCATCCGGCCGACCCACCACTGCCGCTTCTGCGACGTGCGTGTGTGCTACCAGCGCGCTTTCGATCTCGGAGGTTCCAAGCCGATGTCCGGCGACATTGAGCACATCGTCAATCCGGCCGACGATCCAAAAGTAACCGTCCTCATCACGCCGCGCCCCGTCCCCGGTCAGATAACGGCCTTTGAATTCACTCCAATACTGTTTTCGATATCGCTCTTTGTCCCCGTAAATCGTTCGCAACATCGACGGCCACGGTTTCCGTATGATCAATTTCCCGCCAACATTATCGCCCACCTCTTCGCCACGCTGGTCTACCACAGCGGCATCAATGCCAAAGAAAGGCAGCGTTGCGCTCCCCGGCTTGGTCGGGATCGCGCCGGGCAATGGAGTGATCAGGATCGAGCCGGTCTCAGTCTGCCACCATGTATCGACGACAGGGCAACGTCCGCCGCCAATGGTTTTGTAATACCACATCCACGCTTCCGGGTTGATTGGTTCACCCACAGATCCAAGAAGTCGCAGGGAAGAAAGGTCATGCTTTTTCACCCAATTGTCGCCCCAGCGAACGAACGCCCGAATCGCGGTCGGCGCGGTATAAAGAACGGTAACGCGATAATCTTCGACGATTCTCCAAAATCGATCGGGCTCGGGCCAGTTCGGTGCGCCCTCATACATTAAGGTGGTAGCCCCCAGGCTGAGCGGCCCATAAACAACGTAACTGTGACCGGTGACCCAGCCGACATCCGCTGTGCACCAGAAAAGATCCTCGTCGCGAATATCGAAGACATACTTTGCTGTCGCATAAATCCCGAGCAAATACCCGCCCGTAGTGTGGAGAATTCCTTTAGGCTTTCCCGTCGAACCGCTGGTGTAAAGGATGAAAAGAGGATGCTCGGAGTCGACTGGCACCGGTTCGCAATTGGCGTCGACGTATTGCAGCTCGCGGTGCCACCACACGTCCCGGCCTTCTTCTATGTGAATATCATTACCTGCTCGCCGGAAAACGATGACTCGTTTGACCGAGGTGCCACCGCTCAGAGCATGATCAACATTGTTTTTCAGGGGGACAATCGTGCCGCGGCGATAGCTGCCGTCGGCCGTAATCAGTGCAGTCGCTCCACTATCGGCGATGCGATCGCGAATGCTGTCAGCGCTAAAACCACCGAAAACAACGGAATGCACTGCGCCGATGCGCGCGCATGCCAGCATCGCAATCGCCACTTCGGGAGTTGTCGGCAGATAAATGATGACTCGATCGCCTTTTCGAACTTTGTTTCGCTTAAGAACATTGGCGAATCGGCAAACTTCGCGGTGTAATTGCTGATAAGTGAGAGTGCGTTGCTCACCGGGCTCGCCTTCCCAAATAATAGCCGCTTTATTTCGTCGTGGACCGGCAACATGACGATCCAGGCAGTTTTCCGAGACATTCAGTTGACCACCGACAAACCATTTCGCAAAGGGGGCTTTCCAATCGAGCACTTTCTTCCACGACTTGTGCCAAATGAGTTCCCTGGCTTCGCGTGCCCAAAATTTGTCGGGGCTGCGAATTGATTCGCGATACATTTTTCGGTATTGCGCGAGGGATTTAATACGCGCGTTTTTGGCGAACTCCTTGGGAGGCTTAAAGACACGCTCCTCGATCAAGTGCGATTCGATGTTTTTTTCCATTGGAACTTTCTAATATCGCTGGCACGCGCACAGGGCAAGCGTCAGAAAAATGCGTTGAAGCGGGAGTGAGCTGAACCCGTAACCGCGCTAACGCTTCAACCTTTTAACCCTTCAAGTCTTTTCTCATTGTCCTATCCATGTCGCGTGGAAACATTCAGGCATGAGCGATCACGTATACAAAAAAATCGAGCTGGTTGGTTCGTCGCCGAAATCGATTGAGGCCGCGGTGGAAAATGCTTTGGCGCGCGCAAAAAAGACTATCCGCAACATGCGCTGGGTAGAGGTAATGGAAACGCGCGGTCACATCCAGGATGGAAAAATCGACCACTGGCAGGTCGCGTTAAAAGTTGGCTTTACGCTGGAGGATTAGCTGCGTCGCTCTCTTTCATCCTGAGCAGGGATAGAAGCGATTGACCCTGCCACTCCGGCTCGGAGTCGCCCGGGCGATTCGCTGAACCGCCCCTACCTATTCTTCTTCCTGAATGATCTCGTAAACTTTGGTCGCGCCGTATAGAAGAAGCGCCGGCTTGAGCGCAAACATCAGTAAACGGACTACGCCGCCAAATAATCGTCCAATTGGTAACCGGTTCAGGACCATCCCGGCGACGAGCGCGATGAGCAGCGACTGTCCCGGCTTTTCGCGCACAAATTCTTCCGCCTGGCTCACCACCTCGGAAAATTGGTCCTGGGCGTAACGTACGCCGCGCAATGCGATATCAGTGTTTTCGTCCATAACTTTGTTTCGGTTGTCAGAGCCGCTTTGCGTGTTCTCATCCCGCTAGCGCAACGTCAGCCAGATACTATTGGCTCCGCTGGCCGGCGGAAAATCACGCGGCCTGAGTTCGCTATGAAACGTGCCGGCTCGCCGCGATGCTTTCAAGCAAAACCGTGCCATTACTTCCAGGGCTCGCTCGGTCAGCGTTGCACAGTTGGTGGAAAGCAAAATGCGCGCGTCAGGACCGGCCACTTCCAATGCCTCTCCCAGGAGGGAATCAAAATTCGACTGGACCTTGAAGACTTTTCCGCGGTGTGACCGCGAAAAGGTCGGTGGATCCAGCACGATCAGATCGAACTTCTCGCCTCTTCGTGCCAGCCTTGGGAGGACCTCAAAAACATCCTCGGCGATAAATTGGTGTCCGGTCGTGGGTAAATTGTTAAGCGCAAAGTTTTGGCGTCCGCGTTCGAGCGACTTCCGTGAGAGGTCCACGCTCATTGTCTTTGCGCCCGCCAATGCCGCAGCAACGGAAAATGAACACGTGTAGGCGAAACAATTTAGGGCTCGTTCGAATATTTCTTGCCGAACGAAGCTTCGATTTTCGCGTTGGTCGACGAACAAACCTACGGAATAGCCGGCGCTGAAATCGATCTCGTAGCGCAGACCACGTTCCGTTACGATTGTGCGCGAGCTGGTGTTGGAGTCCCCCAGGATGAGTATTGGCGCTTCCCGCTCTTCATTCCGCTTCGGGAGAAAACGCTCGAAAACTCGTTGGGTATTGAAGTCCATCGCTTCCGCCCACAAAGAAAACTCTGTCATCAATTGTTCGCGTCCCG
>DATELT010000114.1:0-3625 GCA_035276245.1 Chthoniobacterales bacterium | reverse complement strand
CGAATTCTTCCGATTCGATGACGCACGGTCCGAGAATGAAGGCGGGCTTTCCGCCGCCAATGGTGACGTTTCTGATGCGAAGCACCTCAGCGCTCATTGAGACAGGATTAACAGGATTGTACAAGATTCCAGGGGAAGTTCTTTTTCTTGAGCCAGTTAATCTTGTAAACCCTGTCTATAATTTGTGTGAGGCTCTTCGTAGTGTGGCCAGATCATAGACTGCAAATGGCAGATAGAGCACGATGAAAAATGCGAGCGCGAGCAGATGCATTTCGAAGAGGTAGAGCGGGCGATAATCCGAAAGAATATTAAGGAGAGTTTTCGCTTGTGGTTTGTGAAGAAGAAAACCGTAATTGACCCCGGTGAAGCGGTCGGTGGCGAGGGTGATGATAAAGTATAGTTCGGTCCAAAGAAAGACCCGAACGATGGAGAAGGCGTGTGGTCGGAGATGATGGGTCAACATCAGGAAAACGATGCCGATGATGACGCCGCAGTGGGAAATGAAGAAACTAAAGAAGCGGAAATCGGGGAAACCGTAGGCTAGATCCGGGGTTAGCACAGCCTGCACGGTCCCACCGATTCCCCAGAAGTAGGCGACCTCAAACCAGCGTGGCCGGCGCGTCCACATCGCGATGATGATTACGACCAAGGCCCAATCGCAGAGTTGCATCGGCAACATTTGCTCCCAGCTGACAGCGCCGAATTGCCCGACTAACGATAGATAGACGAAGTAATTCAACACAAGGATGAGGGAAAGCGCGCCAACAATGATGCGTTCGGTGATCGTTGATTTTGTCCGTCGGACGAGCGCGGCGAAGAAGAATGGCAGCGCGATGGTGAGAAAGATCACGGTGAGATGTGAGGGGCCGTAGGGATGGAAGGGCGGAGCGGGATTCATTAATCCGAGGCGGACTGGCGGCCGCAGATCAGATAACAGACGCATTAAGTCGCGGCGAGCGAGTTTATCTGCTATTTCGTCGCGACCTCAGCGGGCCAGCCAGAGATTGCAGGGAATGACGTCGGTGAGCCATTCCAGATTCGGTGGCAACTGGCCGCTTTTTTTCGCCGGATCAAGTGGCACAACGAGAAGGTCTGCCTCCACCGATTTCACGAAATCCGCTGCAGCGAACCCGGTGTTACCACGAATGCAACGCACTTCGATTGGCACATCGGTGTGACCGAGCGCGAGGACGAAATGTTCCAGCTTTGCGTCCTCGTCAGTTTCAGAGAGAGTGCCGTCTTGTTTCGCGCGCGCTTCGTCAAAGGTGGTGATGAGTCGCACCACGTAAACGAATTCGGACTTTTCCCGCTCTGCCAAATGCAATGTGCGCCGCAAACTTTTGGAACCATGCTCGGAATAATCGGCGAGGAAGACGATTCGGCGTAATGGCTCCGGCTCGGGTGCTGGATGAGTGAAAAGAATGACCGAGCTTCGGCTTTCGCGGAGCAGCCGGCGGGCGACGTTTCCGAGGAAAGGGTGCAGCACCACTTCTTTCTCCAGCGCGCCAGCTACGATCAGGTCGATAGCGTTTCGCGTGATCGCTCGCAAAATTGCCGTGGCAGGATCGCCCTGCTCATAATGAATAGGGGAATCTTTGGGCAAAGAGAGTCGCTCCAGGGCGCCGGCAAATTTCGCACTCGTCTCGTCGCTTTTTTCGCCGACGTAGATCAGACAAAGCTCGGCATCGAAGCGATCGCGAACGCGTTTTGCCTCGGCCAAGACCTGCTCGAACCGGGGCGAAAAAGTGCTGGCAACGGCGACACTGCGATAAGACTCAGGATCGAACATTAGGAGCAAATATTCTCCGGCTATCGGGCGCCCTCGGCAACTTGGATGCCCGAAAAATGAACGCCTTCGTTAAGAGCTAGGGCGCTGCAGCGAATGGCGAGGCCGGAAGTTACCGACAGGATTTACAGGATCAAATGGATTAGAGGCTAAAAAAAACGTCCGTAATGTAATCCTGTACAATCCTGTCTGTCTTTTATAGAGTTGAAAGGTAAGGGCAAAGCGTTGAACGTTTCCTGGTCATGCGGCGCGCGATTTATCCCGGCAGCTTTGATCCAGTGACGAATGGTCATCTCGATGTCATCGAACGGGCCTGCACACTGTTTGATGAAGTCATTGTCGCGGTCGCTATTAACGACCAAAAACAACCACTCTTCGCGCCGGATGAGCGGCTGGCCATGCTGCGCAACGCGATCACCAACGATAATGTCCGAGTCGCGCCGATGGAAGGGTTGCTGGTGGAATTCGCCGCCTCCGAGAATGCGCATGCTGTAGTGCGCGGGTTGCGCGCCATTTCAGATTTCGAGTTTGAATTTCAAATGGCGCTGATGAATCGGAAACTTGATCCGGAAATCGAGACTATCTTCCTCATGCCGAAGGAGGAATACACCTACCTGAGTTCGCGCATCGTGAAAGAAATCGCGAAGCTCGGCGGAGATGTGTCCGCCTTTGTCCCACGGCCGGTTGCAAAGGCTCTGGCGAAAAAATTCAGGATAAAATTGGGAGAGGTAGTGCCGATAACATGAAGTTCACGGCAGCATGAAAATCCATCTAAACCAGATTCCGCCCGAAGGCTTGCATCTCACCGGTGAGGAGGATTGCGCCTTAGGGGACTTGGGGTCGGAGGAAATTCGGTGTGTCGGGCCGATGCGTTACAGCCTTGATCTCGGAATTTCTGACGGCTCGCTTTGGGCGAATGGAACGATTGCGCAGACGATCGAGCTAGCGTGCGTGGCCTGTCTCGAAAGGTTCGAGCACGAAATCAAGGTCCCAGCATTTGCGCTTCACACCGAACTGCACGGGCCGGAGACGGTCGATATCACACCTTTTATGCGCGAAGACATTTTGCTTAACCTGCCGCCGTATCCGCATTGCGATCGCGACGGCGGGCACGTTTGCAAAGCGGCGAAAATGGAGACTCATCCCGAGAATGGGAAGGCGAAAGCGGATTGGAGCGCACTGGATAAGCTGAAGCTGAAAGGTTAAAAGGGTTACAAAGTTAAAAAGTTACAAAGTTAAAAGGAGTCCGCCCTTTTAACATTTTAACTTTTTTAACGAATCGCTTGCCAGGAGATCGGTTGTTTTTCGGTGAGATCGTGCTTTCATAGCCGCCTGACATGGGCGTCCCCAAACGTAAAACCTCAAAGATGCGATTGCGCACCCGAAAGGCGGCCAATCGCTGGCATGCGCCGCAGCTGAATAAATGCGCGCAATGCGGCAGCACAGTACCTTCGCACACCGTTTGTCCGTCGTGCGGTTATTATAAGGGGCGCCAGGTGTTGAGTGTGGGGGCTTAAGGTTGGAGGGGCTTCAGCGCCCCGATCTTCCCGCGCATTCAGTCGGGACACTAAGGTCCCTCCCACATTATTTTTTGGTTTTGCATTAGCGGCCCCTTAAACGCAAACTGCTAGCTCGCATGAAAATCGCGCTGGATGCGATGGGGGGCGACTTTGGTCCACCTAATCTGGTCGGCGGAGCGGTTCTCGCCCTGCGCGAATACCGCCGCATTGGAAAACTCTTTTTGGTTGGCGATTCGAAGCAGATCGAAGCCGAGCTCAAGAAGCACCGTTGCAACGATTCGCGTGTCGAGATTGTCCACGCTTCGCAAGTGGTCGATAT
>DATELT010000113.1:0-4159 GCA_035276245.1 Chthoniobacterales bacterium | reverse complement strand
AGCGTCCGATTCCTCCAGCGGAATTCCAGCCGCATGAAATGCTTCGCTCCGATTCGGCTTCACCACCGACAACCCGCGCCACGGAATGTTATTCCGTGGGTTCGGATCGGCTGCGATGATCTTTTTCCGGGCGCGTGCCGGCGCCACGATTCCGGCGACAAGTTTTTCCGCGAGAAAGCCTTTTCCATAATCCTCGAAAATGATGCCGTCGATTTCAGGCAACATTTTTTTTACGCAAGCAACGACCGATTCGATCTGCTTTTCATTTGGTGGCAGAATCTTCTCCCGGTCCACCCGAACCACCTGCTGTTGCCGCGCGATGATGCGGGTTTTGACGATGGTGGGAAAATCCGCTGCGACGGAACAGGCGGAAGTATCGATCTTTTGGTCGGCCAGTAATTGCCGGAGCCGGTCGCCGCCGCGGTCTCGCCCGATCATCCCGACGACGGCGACCTTGGCGGTGAACTCGCGCAGATTGCGCGCGACGTTGGCTGCTCCCCCGGGATAAAACGATTCCCCCGATACTTCGACCACGGGAACCGGTGCTTCCGGCGAAATGCGCCCAACCTTGCCCCAAACGAATTCGTCGAGCATCAAATCGCCAATGACGAGGAGGCGCTGTTGACTGGCGCGATCAAGAATCTGTTGCAGTCGTTCCGAATTCACAAAACTTGACGTAAATGCCGCCGGATGTCTTGGTGGATGCGATTTAAGAAGATCACGGTGGTAGGAGTTGAGCAAAATTTACTTCTATTTAGAGTTGCATTAATCCTGAATACTGGGTCGAAATCAACAGTCGAAACAGCCGATGATTTCAGTCTTTAAAAATAGCAGGTGGGCGGGGTTTACACTGACAATGGTCGCGTTCAGCGTCCAGGCAGCGTCGGCGCCGCAGCAAATTAACGTCAAGCAGTATAAGACGGTGGAGGACGTAGTGGTCCCGCTGCCCGGCGAGGTCTTTAGCGCCCTGAACAAGCTCGGGCCGGTCAACTGGAAAGAGTATGTGAGGACCGAAAAAGGCGCCAACTTTAGCGAACGTCCGAGAACCGCCCTACTCCTTGGAAACGTCATCGCAGATGGGTTCATCGCCGTCCAGGCGCAGGATGCCCCCGCGGTTAAAGAAATTGGCCAGCGCGTTCTGACTCTGGCCAAGGGTATCGGCGTAGGCGCATCCATTACTCCACACGCGAAAGCGATCACGGAAGCGGCTGACAAGCGTAATTGGGAAGATGTCCGTCATGAACTCGACCGCACTCAGAACAGTGTGCAACAAGCGATGAACGAATTGCAGGACCAAAAGCTTTCACAACTGGTCAGCCTTGGCGGCTGGTTGCGAGGCACTCAGATTTTGACTGCCGTGGTGAACCGGCATTTTACCCCGGAAGGCGCGGAACTTTTGCATCAGCCGGACCTGCTCAGGTATTTCGGCGATCGCTTAACGGGGATGCGGGAATATAACGTCCCAGTCGTGCAAAGTATCAAACAGGCGCTGACTGAAGTGCGACCTTTGATTGATACCGGGGGCAAACCGATCACACCAGCATCGGTGAAAACGATCAATGCAGTTACGTCGCGTTTGGATAGTGAGATCGTGACTCGTTAAGGATGAATTCGCGCTACCGGCTTGGGTTCATCTTAGCGGGCGTCTTAGTGCTCGTGGGTATCGCCGCCCTTGCTTCGGTGGACGACGCCCAATCTTTTGCGCTCCAGGCAGCCGAGCCATATGTCCGTGAAGGGTTCCAAGTGCGAGAGGACTATTGGGGTGGAGACCTGGCGGCGGGGGAAAAAAAGGCGGTGCGTCAGCAGTTATTCAAAGGCAACGAATATTGGTTCTGGATGGGCACAGAAGTAAATCGCGCAAAGATTTCGGTGCATATTTACGATAAGGACGGAAAATTAGTGGAACAACCTGATAGCTGGCAAAAAGGGCACTTCGCCGCCGCCCATGTCGTTCCAACCTCGACCGATAGTTATTTTATTATCGTTGCCATCGAAGAATCGCCGGAGGAGCGCACCCATTGGGCACTTGTTTACGGGTTCCGCTAAAAATCGTATTGTCATTAAATGGGCAAGATGCCCGGTGACCCCATAAGCTCCGAGCCGGACTGATATAAGATGTCTGCGCTACGAACACGGGGCGATGTGATTGATGACTGAGACTCGTACTTTGGAATTTGAAAGCGCGCGTGCATTGCAGTCACTCTACGCCAACGACATTAGGCTATTGAAAAGTCTGGAAGAATCCCTCGGGGTGCGAGTGACGACACGCGAGGGTTGGGTAAAAATAGAAGGGGAGCCGGAGAAACTGGATCGCGTCCAACGGGTTTTCGATCAGTTGGAGGAAGCGCGCAAACGTGGTGTCGATATTCAGAAACATGAATTTAATTACGCGCTCAATTCTGTGAGTGAAGAACGCGCTGACGATTTGTCAGATGCCATCTCGGCTCGCATCGTCACCTCGTCGCGCAAGGCGCCGGTCATCGCCCGCACCGTCGGACAAAAAAATTATGTCGAGGCCATTGAAAAACACGATGTCGTCTTTGCCATTGGGCCGGCAGGTACCGGCAAAACTTATTTGGCAGTGGCGATGGCGGTAGCGGCGCTAAAGAGGGAACAGGTCTCTAGAATCATTCTGGCTCGGCCGGCGGTGGAGGCGGGTGAGGCGCTCGGATTTCTCCCGGGCGACTTGCAACAAAAGATCACGCCATATTTGCGACCGCTCTACGACGCTTTGCACGATATGATGGAAGCAGAAGAACTGGAGCGTGCGCTTGCACGGGAAGTCATCGAAGTAGCGCCCCTTGCTTATATGCGTGGCCGCACTCTCAACAATGCGTTCGTTATTCTCGATGAAGCGCAAAACGCCACCACCGAACAGATGTTCATGTTGCTTACTCGCATCGGCATGAATTCCAAATGCGTCGTCACCGGCGATGTGACGCAAATCGATTTGCCGGCAAACAAGCGCTCGGGTTTAGTGGAGGCGCTTCAGGCATTGAAAAATGTGCCGGGAATCGCAATGAGCTACTTTACGGAGCGTGACGTGGTGCGTCACCCGCTGGTCCGTGCCATAATTAACGCCTACCAGCAGCATCGGACACCGTCGGGGCGTAAGTAATGATCGACTTTATCAAACGTAACGAATTGGTTCGCCGCGGGCTCGCTTCTGGAAAACTACGCCGCCGTCGCGCCCGCAATGAGTTGCTGCGCGGGCTGGAATATTCGGTGGGAATGAAGGGGGTTTTGCTTCTCGGCTTCATCGCCGGCCTGGCTTTACTAATCTTCAGCGGCAACCAACGGGAGGTGACAAAGAATTTCGTCATTGCCCTGCTCTTTTTCCTGACCGCGTTAATGATGTTGTGGATCAATCAGCCGCGCACCTTCTCGCAAAGCTCACGCATTCTTCTCGTCTTCGGTGTGATGCTGGTGCAGCTCACCCTCACCAAATTTATTGTTGTTCTTTGCGGCAGCCATTCGCTCGGGTTGCAGCCTGAGATGGCGGAATTGCTCGCGCCCTATGCGCTCGCGCCGTTGTTGCTGAGCGTCCTGCTGGGCCGCAACCACGGATTGTATGCGGCAGTTTTTGTTAGCCTTTGGAGCAGTGTGCTGTTCGGAAAAAGCGATGCGCCAGTGCTGGTGAATGCACCGGTCCTGGTTACTGGCATGATCAGTGGATTCACCGCGGTTTACCTCACCCTTCAAGTGCGTCGACGCAGCAAACTCGTTCAAGGAGGACTCGGTGCCGGCGCTGCGATTTGGATTTTGTCGCTTACTTTCGGTTACATTGGGCCGATCAATCTCTTTCCGCCCACGGTAAACGATTGGGGATTGATCGGATTGCAAAGCGCCTTTGCCATCGGCAACGGGCTCGTTACCGCCACCATCGTCGGCGGCGTGATACCAATGCTGGAGCCGTTGTTTCAAATCACGACCGACATCTCGTGGTTGGAAGCGTCAGATCTAAACCACCCGCTCTTGCGTCGCATGACCATCGAATCGCCCGGCACCTATCATCACAGTCTCGTCGTAGCGAACCTGGCTGAAGCCGCCGCGGAAGCGATCGGCGCCAACGCAACCCTCTGCCGCGTTTGCGCATATTTCCACGACGTCGGGAAACTAGTGAAGCCTGATTATTTTACCGAAAACATGAGCTTCGAGC
>DATELT010000112.1:0-6005 GCA_035276245.1 Chthoniobacterales bacterium | reverse complement strand
ACTGTGATCGCCTGCTTATTTACGAACACCGAGAAAACGGCGATGTCTTCATTGTACGAGATCCACAATTGCGCCTGACCGAGCTCGAACGGGTACAGGAGGAAGTGGCAGCGCTGCTACGCGGCGGCGCTGCAACCTAAGGGAAATCACCTCGCCTGAATTAGCGAACGCGTATCGTGCCCGCTCGATAGGCCTTTGCTGAAGCCAAATGAAATGACGAAAAGGATGCGCCGACAGCTTTTCGTCATCTAAACATTCGTCATCAGTCATTGGTCATTTGTAATCCCTGCACTCAGCCGTTTTTGTGAGAAAATACTGGAATGGCTACGATACCTCCCTGGTTCCGCAACCGTTTCCCTCTCTATCTCGCGCCGATGGCGGGCGTGACCGACAAGATTTTTCGCCAGATCTGCAAAAGCTACGGCGCGGATGTTCTTGTCACCGAATTCGTTTCGGCTGAAGGCATCTCCCGGCGCAACGAACGCACCCGCGAATACCTTGATTTCGACGATGGCGAACGTCCGCTGGGCGTGCAGCTTTTTGGCGCTAGCCCGACTCATATGGCAGAGGCTGCCAAGCAGGTAGTTGATTGGGTTGCCCCCGATTTCATCGACCTGAACTTTGGCTGCCCGGTTAACAAAGTGGTCGCGAGAAATGGCGGCTCCGCCCTCCTGAAAGATTGCCTCACACTCAGCAACGTGGCCACAGCGGTAGTGCAAGCGGTCGCGCCTTTGCCCGTGACAGCAAAAATTCGAATTGGTTGGGATGCCAACTCTATCAACGCGGTGCGCATCGCGGAAATTCTGCAACAGTGCGGTATCTCGGCTCTGGCCGTCCATGGCCGGACCCGGGCGCAAGGTTATTCAGGCGAAGCAGACTGGCACGTCATTGCCGAGGTAGCGGAAGCGGTAACGATCCCGGTAATCGGCAACGGCGATTTGTTTTCCGCCCGGGAAGTCGCACGTCGGCGCACGGAAATGAAAATTGGCGGCGTTATGATCGGTCGCGCGGCGATGAGCGCGCCATGGATTTTCCGGCAGATCAAACATTATCTGGAAACCAGCGAGCTCTTGCTTCCGCCGGAGTTATCAGAGCGCTGGAATGTGATCATCGAGCATTGCCGCCGTCACGCCGACGATTGGGGCGATGAGAAACAAGCCGTTCGTTCCATGCGCGCACGACTGATGGCGTATTCAAGAAATTTTTCGGAAGCCAAAGCCTTGCGGGAAAAATTCCAACATGTTTCGAAAGTTTCGGAAATAGAAGACATCGCCTACCGGCATTTGACTGGGAGCGGCAACGGTGGTCCGTGCCGCACCTTCCAAGCCGTCGTTGACACCGCCTTCGAACACGCCGCACATTGAAATTCAGCCCTGGAAACAACCTTAATTTGTGAGCGAAACACCCTCCCAAGACACCGTCAGTCCGGCCCGGACCGCCAGTTCGGATCGGACTGGGATTAAAATCGGTAATGAAAAGTTGATTCGCGTCACGGAGAATGCTGCGCGTCGCCTGAGTTCCTTGCTCGCGAAACAAGGCCGGCCCGAAGGCGCATTGCGACTGGCAGTGATCGGCGGCGGTTGCTCCGGTCTGCAATACAAAATGGACCTCGTCGAAGGGCCCGCGCCGCGGGACATTCTGGTTCATTCCGCCAATGTCCGGATAGTGGTCGATCCCAAGAGCGCCTTGTTCGTTAGCGGCTCGACCTTGGATTTCAGCGATGACCTGCAAAAGGGTGGTTTCAAAGTCACCAACCCAAACGCCACCTCTCATTGCTCTTGCGGCGAAAGCTTCGCCGCGTAAGGGAAACCGCACCAATGTTCATTTGAACTTGCCTTTGCGATAAACCACGCCATCTTGCCGTATGCTGACCGATCGCCAGCGAAGCGTGCTCGATTTCATTCAGAGTGAACAGCGTGAGAAAGGCATCACGCCAAGTACGCGCGAAATCCAAAGTCATTTTGGTTTTGCCAGCCAGACGTCAGTGATGCAATACATCGCGACCCTTGAGCGTAAAGGATTCCTCGATCGTCATGCGCGCAAAGCACGCGCGCTTGTCACGCCGGTTCAAAAGGTCCGCATCACCGATATCCCCATCTACGGACAAATCCCAGCTGGGATGGCGACATTGACTGAGCAAACCGTGCTCGGCCATGTTTCGCTCGATACCCGCTCCGCCAATGCCTCGAAAACTGCGCGCATGTTTGCGCTGAAAGTGCGCGGCGATTCCATGATAAACGCCCATATTCTCGATGGCGACATTGTAATTTTGGACGATCGCAAAGAAGCTAAGAATGGCGACATCGTGGCAGCGTTAATCGACGGCGAGACAACATTGAAACGTTTCGTCATCGAACATGGCCGTCCCTACCTCCGCGCGGAAAACCCGCGTTACCCCGACCAGCGTCCTGCTCATGATCTGCGCATCCAGGGTGTCATGGTCTCGCTTATTCGTCGCCAATCCAGTGGGGGGCGGTTGAAGCGTTGAAGCGATAAGGGAATCGACAGAGTCGGTTTTGGCTCGATCCAATCCTTATGAAAAATGTTCATTTGAACATATTAAGCTCTATGCCATGCTAAAGTATGGGGGCAACCCAGAGCATCATCGATCTCCGCAAACTTCTCGCAGAACGCTTCCAGCAACCGCCTACTCTCACTGGCGGCCAAATTAACGTTCCTTTCCTAGAGCACACGCTTGAGGGCGGTCTGCGCAAAGGCGCAATCACTGAAGTCATCAGCCGAACTCCGAGCGCCGGCTCAGCCCTGCTCATCCACAGCTTGCTCCAAATTGCGCAACGCGATCGTTTTTTCCTCGCGCTCATCGACGGACGGGATTCGTTCGATGTTTATGATTCCGGCGCCTTGCAACATTTGCTCTGGGTCCGTTGCGAGAAAGCAAGCGAAGCGGTCAAAGCCGCCGATTTTCTTTTGCGTGACGGCAATTTCCCGCTGGTAATTCTCGATCTTGTTTTGAATCCGGCGGACGAATTGCGTCGCATTCCCGCGACCAACTGGTATCGCCTGCAGCGATTGGTCGAACCGACGTCGACCGCCTTTGTGGTAATCAGTCGCCATAACATGGTAGCGAGCGCACGCACTAAGATCGTGCTCGAGAACCGCTGGACCCTGTCCGATTTGTCGCGTGACAATCCAAGCACGCAATTACATTTCAAAGTAAGGGGCACAATGGCGATCGCCTCAGGTATTGGATAAAGATGTTCGCTACGATTTTGCTGCCAAATTTTTATCTGCAAGCGATCGCGCGTCATCAGCCGAACCTGCGTGAGCAACCCCTCGCTGTCCTCGACGACACCGCCATCAAAGCGGTGATCCTGCAATTAAACGAAGCCGCGGAAAATGAAGGCGTTCGTGCTGGAATGGCTCCGAGCCAGGCCTTGGCGCGCTGCCTTGATCTCGTAATCAAGGCGCGCGCTCGCGACTGCGAGCAACAAATCAGCGACATTCTCCTACATCACGCTTTTATGCTCTCCCCTTTCGTCGAAGCGACCGCCCCCGGGGTTTGCACCGTTCAATTCATGCAATCGACCAATCCTTCGCCACTATTGCCCGATCGGCTCACCGAAAAATTGCACTGCGCGATCGATCTACTGGCCCGTTGCGATGTCATCGCGAAGGGGGGAATTGCAGAAAACCCCGACGCCAGCTTTCTCGCCGCTCATCGCGGCGAGCCCGTCACCCATGTAACCGAAACCAAAGCCTTCCTCGCGTCCCTCCCGATCGAAACGCTCCTCATGGAAGGTTAAAAACAACCTTATCAGCCAATTTCAGCTCTTCGCTAACGGGATGTAGTTTGGATAGCGATCGCGCAGTTCTTTGGCGACGCGGTCGGCTTCTTCAGTTTTGCCGGCGCGGCGGTAGGCGTCGGCTGCTTTGTCGAGCGCGCGCGGAGTGATGGTAGGATCGTCATAGAGCAAAGCGACGCCAGCATAAGCTTTGCCAGCCTCTTCAAATCGTTGACGCTCGAATTGAACATCGCCCTCGAGCAGACGTGCTTCTGCGTTGACCTTGCCCTCTGGCTGCAAGGTCATGATTTCGGCCGCGATTTTCTCGGCATCATCCGCTTTGTGCGCCGCAATCTTCGTGGCACCAAGCGCAAGTAGCGCTTTCGCTTTCCCAGCTGCGTCGGTGGAACTTTGCAAATAACGCGAATAAGCGTTTTCCGCTTGGTCGTAATGCTTCAGCTTTCCGGATACGTCACCAAGATAAAACCAGAAATCGGGTTTAACGGCCGACAGATCTTTCACGCGCGAGAGAACACCAAGGTATTTTTCGGCAAGCGGGTAATTCTTGTCGTTGTAATATTCGATCCCGAGCCATTCCAATGCTTCGGCCGGAATGCTGGCGTCACTGCTAGCGGCGAGAAACGCATCAACCTCGCTCGTCGTTGCCTTGCGGTCGTGCTGATAGTAACGACTGAGGATGATCCGGAGCGTCGCAGGCGTGTAATATTGGTCCCGATTTAATCGGCGTGAGGTATCGAGGAAAGTAATAGCCCGTTTGTAATCTTTGCCGTCGAATGCGGCCTTCCCAATGTAGTAGTTCGCCTGAGCGACCGCGCTACTCTTCGGATATTCTTTGAGCAGTTGCTGAAAAGTTTGTGCCATTTCCGGCTCGCGATTTTGTTCGCCCAACAGTAGCGCTTTTTGCTGGATAGCGGCCTCGCGTTCTCTTGCCTTTGGATAATTCGAGATGAGAAAGCTTAAATCGCCGATGGCCGCTTCGGCGTTATTACTCTGCTGATACGCCATCGCGCGTTGCGTCAACGCGATTGGTGTCTGTGGATCATCCGGAAATGTCTTGATGAAATAACTAAATGCATCGATCGCGCGCGCAGGATCTTTCATTTGCACCGCACACCAGCCGAGTTTGTAGGCCGCTTCCGAGCGTAACTTCGAGCTTAATTGGGACGCACGAAGGTCCTCGTAAAACGGCGCTGCTTCCCCGAATTTCTGCTGTTTATAGAGCGCTTCCGCTTTTAACAATTTCGCCTGATCCGCTCGTTCGCTCGTTGGATTGGTCTTCAAAAATTCGTCCACCTCCGCAATGACGGCATTCGGATCCGAATTATAGACATTGATCAAGCGTTGGTAGCGTGCGTCTTTCGCTTCTTCGCGGTTAGGGAATTTTTCGATAATCTCGCGATAAGCGGCTTCCGCTTCCTGAGTGTGGCCCAGCTGTCGTTGCGCGTTGGCGACGAGAAGCATCGCCTCCGGTTTGGCTTCGTCCGGTAATTGGCCGGCCGACTTTTTATAATCGCTAATTACCTGCGCGAACTGTCCGGTCTGGAATTCCAGCCGGAGAAGGCCGGATTGCGCAATACCCTTCCACTTCCCGGAATCAGCACGTCCCTTTTGCAGCAACGCACGAGCTTTCTCTGCCATGGCGCGGTCAATTTTCGCGCGATCGGCGACTGCAAGATCGAGCGCGATCAATCCCGCGCGGACGGCGGCTTCCGTTCTCGTAGCCGGTTTTTCAGCTTCGGTCGAGAGCGCTTCATACTGTTTAAGAGCCTCGGCACGGCTGCCGCGCGCCAGCAACATCGCACCAGCGGTTGCGCGCGCGTCTTCGCGATATTGGCTCTTCGCTTCTGCCACCTCCAGATAAAGCATGAGCGCGTCATCCGCTCGCTTCGTGTTTTCAAGGCAACGCGCCTCGAAGTATTTTGCCGAGAGCGCAACCGACGCGTCTTTCGACTTTGCCGCTGCTTTATGGAAAAGGGGCTGCGCACCGTTAAAATCTTTTTGCGAAAAGGCAAGGACCGCGAGTGCATACGCTGCCGGGCCGGCAAATTCGCTTTCCCCAAAATCGTCAAGCACTTTTTGGAAGTTCGTCCGGGCGGAACCGTTCTTGCCGAGCTGGCGATAGCTTTCGCCTAATCCGAAATAGGCATTGCCGCGTCCTGAAGCACCGGGGTAATCACTCAAATATTTCTCGTATTCCGGGATGGCAAGGTCGTACATCTTTCGGGCGAACAGGGCGTTGGC
>DATELT010000111.1:0-3047 GCA_035276245.1 Chthoniobacterales bacterium | reverse complement strand
AAAACAATGTCGAGATGAAAATTTTGAAACAGGAATGCGCCGACTAAACCGTGACGGCCAAAAAGCTTCAGCAGAATCAAACCGGTTGCGACAGGCGGAATGACCAGTGGCAACGTGAGAAGAGTTTCCACTAGAACTTTTCCGCGCCAGCGTTTGCGGGCGAGTGCCCAGGCGAGGGCGAGACCGAATGGCAAAATGCAAAGCGTGCTCAGGGCGCAAACCGAGAGCGTGAAAAGAATGATGTTCCACTCGTTCAGGCCGAAAAAACTCACTGTGTGATGCCAAAACCCATGCGCCGGAAAATTTGGCTGGCCTCTTCAGTTTTTAGAAAGGCGAGAAAGCGCTGCGCTTGATGTTGATGCTGAGAGCCGGCGATAATTGCTGCCTGGTAAACAATTTTCGGTGCGAACTCGGCGGGAATCTCCAGCGCAATCCTGACTTTGGCCGAAATCATCGCATCAGTCTTATAAACGAATCCGGCGTCGGCGTTTCCTGCTTCGACGACTGCGAGGGTTGCCCGCACGTTTTCCGTCGGAGCGATTTTAGGTTCGATTCTGTCCCACAACTTCGCTTTGGTGAGTACCTCCTTCGCGTAGACGCCGGCGGGAACCCCTTGCGGGTCCGCGATCGCGATACGGGTGACTTCAGGTTTCTCGAGATCGGAAAGTTGATCCATGTTTTGCGCTGAATCTTTATGCGCTATAACGACGAGAACATTAGTGAGCAAGTCGCGCCGCGTCGCCGGCACGATTTTATTTTGTAACCGATTCATTTGCGCTTCGTCGGCGGAAAAGAAAACATCAGCGGGCGCGCCTTCTTCGATTTGACGCGCAAGCATGCTGGAGGCGCCAAAGTTGAAAACGATTTTGGTGTTCGACTCTTTCTCGAACTTTGCACCGATCTCTTTCAGCGCGTCGGTCAGACTGGATGCAGCCGAAACGAACAATTCTTCGGCGTGAAGTGGAATGGTGGTCGCTGACCCGAAGACGAGGGCTATTAAAAGTCGGATCATTTGCCGAGTTTCGGCAAAGCGAAAGCGATGACAAGCAGCGTTGTGTTTGCGCTGCATTCCCAATGGCGCGGTGAACAGCCCTGTTGTTACCTTAGGTCATGCCGAGGAATCGCCTTGAGCACGAGAAATCGCCCTATCTGCTCCAGCACGCGCACAATCCGGTCGATTGGTTGCCGTGGGGCAACGAGGCGTTTGAGAAAGCGCGGCGGGAGAACAAGCCGATTTTTTTGTCCATTGGTTACTCCACTTGTCACTGGTGCCACGTCATGGCGCACGAATCGTTCGAGGACGATGCCACTGCCGAAATCATGAATCGCGAGTTTGTCAGCATTAAAGTCGATCGGGAAGAGCGACCGGATGTGGACCGCGTTTACATGACTTTTGTGCAGGCGACAACAGGCGGCGGCGGGTGGCCGATGAGCGTTTGGCTTACTCCGCAGCTAGAGCCATTCGTCGGTGGAACTTATTTCCCGCCCGAGGACCGATTTGGTCAGCCCGCTTTCAAACGGGTCTTGCAACGCATCGCGGAGGCTTGGAAAAACGATCGTGAAAAAATTTCAAAGCAGGGGGCGAACATTGTGGAGGCGTTACGCGAGGCGGCGAGGGACGAAACCACTGCCGGAGAGATCGATGCGTCTATTCTGGAGGAGGCGTATCAGCAATTCGCGCGTACGTTCGACGCGCACGAGGGCGGATTTGGTCGAGCGCCAAAGTTTCCGCGGCCGGTGACGCTCAATTTGTTGACGCGATTTCATGCGCGAAATCCGGACAGAGATTCGGGGCAACACGCCTTGGAGATGGTTTTGCTGACTTTGCAAAAAATGGCGGCGGGCGGAATACACGATCACATCGGCGGCGGATTCCACCGGTATTCGGTTGATGGGCACTGGCACGTGCCGCACTTCGAGAAGATGCTTTACGACCAGGCGCAGTTAGGCTGCGCTTATCTCGACGCTTTCCAAATCACGGGTGACGCTGATTTCGCGGCCACCGCGCGCGATATTCTCGATTATGTCCGGCGCGACATGACCTCGCCGGAGGGCGGGTTCTATTCCGCGGAAGATGCTGACAGCCCAATTGCAGGCGGGAATGGTGTTCCCGGTCGTGGCAAAACGGCGGAAGGCGCCTTTTACGTCTGGACGAAACAAGAAATCGACGACGCTCTTGGTGACGACGCGCCGATCTTCTCAGTTCACTATGGAGTTGAAGAAAACGGCAATGTTCCGGCCGGAGCTGATCCCCATGGCGAGCTGCGCGGCAAGAATATTTTGACCCATGGCGCCGGCGTCCTGCCTGCTGGGCCGACGGGCGTCTCGCCCGTTGAAAACAGCAATGCCGAAACCGTCCGCGAATCGTTAGCCCAAAGCCGACAGAAGTTATTGTCGATCCGGAGCAAACGTCCTCGTCCGCACTTGGACGACAAAATTATTGCGGCTTGGAACGGCTTGATGATCTCCGCTTTCGCACGGGGTGCCCAGGTCCTGGATAACGTTGTTTATCTGGAGACAGCGACGCGCGCAGCAGAGTTTGTTCGGGCGAAGCTTCACGACGAGTCGCGGAAAATTCTGTTCCGCAGTTATCGCGAGGGTCGTAGCGAAGTCGAGGGATTTGCCGATGACTACTCTTTTTTCATTCAAGGGTTGATCGATCTTTA
This sequence comes from Chthoniobacterales bacterium, assembly GCA_035276245.1. Lineage (GTDB taxonomy): Bacteria > Verrucomicrobiota > Verrucomicrobiia > Chthoniobacterales > UBA10450 > AV69. Next base: position 381 of record DATELT010000111.1, on the reverse strand, counting down.
CCAGGCATCCTTCGAAATACGCTGGATAGAATTTGCCCTCGAGCTGCAGCGCCAGATGGATGCGCTCTTTTGGGATGATAAGGCCGGCGGCTATTTTGCCGTCACTGGTCACGACAGCAGTATCTTGCTGCGCATGAAAGAAGAGAACGATAGCGCCGAACCTGCCGCCAGCTCAGTGGCGGCGCTAAATCTGGCGCGGCTGGCAGCGATTCGTAATGATCGGGAGTTGCTCGCGCGCGCAAGGAAAACGGTGAACGCTTTTGCGCGACAATTAATACATTTTCCAAGCGCGCTGCCACAAATGCTGGTCGCGCTTGATTTTATCAAAACCGCACCGCGACAAATCGTTATCGCCGGAGACCGGGGAGAAGAACGTGTCCA
>DATELT010000110.1:0-5017 GCA_035276245.1 Chthoniobacterales bacterium | reverse complement strand
GGTCGGGTAGCGAACGATCCAACTGCCCGCCACCATTCCGACCACGAGCGCGACCAACGCGAGACCGGTATTTTTCATTTCAGTTCAAATCGCACCAGATCGTAGAGCGCAACGCGTCCCACGATTTCCAAACTTTCCGCGCTGATTTTATCGAGCGTGTCCTCCGCGGTATGCCATGCCGGAAAATTGAAATCGATCAAATCGATCACCGGAATCCCGATCTCGTTAAGCGGTGTATGATCGTCAGTAATGCCACCGCCAAAGTACGTAAAATGCGCGCGTTGCCCCACAGCATCGGCAGCCGCAAAGATGTGATGAGCCAAATCGATGGGAGAGTCTGGCGACAGCGTTATCTGGAGCGACTTATCTCCGATCATATCAAACAGGATACCGCCCCGAAAATTCTTCGCTGACTCACGCAACTCTGACGCGAAATGACGGCTGCCAAAGAGACCATCGGTGGCAGTAAAATTTTCGAATGCTTCCTCGCCGTCGAAAAAGACGAGCTCAATCTTTGCCGCCAGGACGGGACTTATGGCCAGCACCCGCGCCATCTCGATAAGCAAGCCGGTACTGGACCCGCCATCATTCGCCCCGACAAAACGAATCGTGTCGAATGTCTTGGTATCGTAATGCGAGCAAAGGAGGAACTGCGCCGGTCCTTTTTGGTTCCCGAAACGCGCGACCAGGTTTACGAACGTCATCATTCCCCGTGGTGTCGGCGCGGAAAATTCCGATCGTGTTGTCGTCCAACCGAAAGACTTCAATTGGTCGACGATATAAATTCGTGACTTTTCCAACGCTTCTGAGCCGGCTGGGCGGGGGCCGAGTTCAACCAGATGCTCAACATGAGCAAACGCCTTTTCGCCAGAAAAATTTTCCCACAGCGGTCCTATCTCGGAACTACACCCATTTCCGACTACCAGGGCCATGAGACAAACCATTCGCAGGAAAAAACGGCGCATACGCGGGCCCACGAGGCTATTGAAAACTGCCCTCATCACCGGTACCGGCGGGACCTGCGGAAGTGCGGGCGTCTCTGCCCATGGGAGAATGGAACAGAAGTTTTATTCTCTGTTTTTCTGTTGGAGGATATGAATGCCGTTCCTTCTCCCAACGGAAGAAGCTTAGGATGAGCTTTCAACAGTGTATTAGGTTTCTGGCGGAAGCCCGATTGCCTGCACGATTCGCTCCAAGTCACCTGCACCGTAATATTCGATTTCGATCCGGCCCTGTTTTTCGCCGTGATGCAAAATCACACGGGTGCCCAGAAATTCCTGCAGCCGCGACTGCAAGTGATCCACCGCGGTGGCATTGACCGCAACTGATGAAGCGCGGCGACGACGCGGTTTCGCGGCGCCAAGCTGGCGCGCGACTAGTCGCTCCGTCGCGCGCACCGTGGCGCTGCGTCGCAAGACTGTTTCTGCGACTGCCAGCTGTTCCTCCGATGATTTCAGTGCGAGCAAAACCTTGGCGTGTCCGACAGAGATCAAATTTTGCGTCACCCACGTCTGCACTTGCTCATGCAGGTCAAGCAATCGCATTGCGTTGGCCACGGCCGCCCGACTTCGGCCGACCTTTTGCGCGATCTCTTCCTGGTGCATTCCAAATTCGCCGGCAAGCCGCGCGTAACCCTGCGCTTCTTCGATCGGATTGAGATCGGCGCGCTGCAAATTTTCGATCAACGAGAGTTCCAGCACATCGCGATCGTCCGCCGTTCGAATAATGACGGGCACCTCAGCCAATCCCGCGGCCAGCGCTGCTCGCCAGCGCCGCTCACCGGCAATTAATTCGTAACGCCCATCCACCTTGCGTACAATCAGAGGCTGGATGATGCCGTGCTGCCTGATGGATTCGACCAGCTCCGAGAGTGCATCTGTGCCGAACTCCTTGCGCGGCTGTAATTGACTTGGCGTAATGCTGTCTAAACCGATCTGCCAAATTTTTCCGGTATGATCATCAGGCACGGCGGCAACCGCCGGCGCAGTTGCCGGTTGAGCAGCAATGAGCGCGCTGAGACCTTTACCAAGCGCCATTTTCGCCATCGCGCTGAGATTATCGGAACCAACTCCGCAACGCAAACAGCTCGTTGCGGCATTTTCCAGCACGAATACCATCGTTCATGGCGGCAACGATCACCGAGACTTTCATCCTCGGGCATTCACCCGATCCCGACGACGCATTCATGTTTTACGCGATGGCGGCGAACAAAATCGATTTGCGCGGCTATCGTTTCAAACACCAGCTGGAAGACATTCAAACTCTGAACGAACGCGCCATGCGAGGCGAGCTGCATATTTCCGCGGTCTCGATTCACGCCTACGCCTACATTTCGGACAAATATCTGCTGCTGCCTTGTGGCGCGAGCATGGGCGACGGCTATGGGCCGCTGGTGATAAAGAAAAATTCAACCTCCAACGCTGAACGTCCAACGCCCAACGTCCAACTGCGCGACCGCTTGCGCGATGGAGTAATCGCGGTGCCGGGGACAATGACGAGCGCGTTTCTGGCTCTGCAACTTTATCTCGGTGAATTCAATTACGTCGTCGTGCCGTTCGACCAAATCTTTGAGGCGGTGCGAAACGGAGGTGCTGATGCCGGCCTGATCATTCACGAAGGGCAGCTCACCTACGCGCATTCGGGTTTCTCAAAATTAATCGATCTCGGGGAATGGTGGAAGCATCGCACGGGGTTGCCATTGCCGCTGGGCGGTAACGTTTTGCGGAGGGATATTCTACCGGAAATTCAGAGCGAGCTCAGCGCGATTTTACGCCAGAGCATCGAATTCGGACTAGCTCATCGGTTTGAGGCGGTGCAGCACTCGATGCCGTACGCGCGGGATATGAGCAGCGATCTGGCGTCGAAATTCATCGGCATGTATGTTAACGAATTCACCCGCGATTATGGACAAGTCGGCCGCGAAGCCATCCGGCGCTTTCTAGGGGAGGCGCATGAACGCGGTTACATTGATCGCGAAGTCTCGATCGACTTCGTAAAGTAAATCTCGCCCGACGTTATTTTTTCTTGGCGCCTGGAGACGGCGAAGCCTTCGGTTTGCTGACCATGTCGACGACGAAACTCTTCACTCGTTGGGCTTCCTGTTTAAAACCGTTGGTGAAATCATGCGTGCCGTACTCGAAGAGCACGACGAACGAAAACGTAAAGAAAATGAATAGGACGAGCCAGAACAGCCCGCGAATCAGAGACATCGGGCCGACCTTAAAGCAGTGATGGCGCGAGGTCAACGGCAGGGTCGCGGCGAAATCACATTCGGCCACAGAGAACCACGCGGTCAGAATCGTGGGACCCGGTGATTATCCGTGTCAATCCATGGCCAAGATTAAATGGCCGTTCCCCCGCTGGGCTTGAACCTCGAGACGAAGCTGCGATTCTGCCTCGCCATGCGGGTACCATTGCTCGACCTCAGCGCGCAATATCAAGCCTTGGCCGGACCAATCCGGCAGCAGATCGACGAGGTATTGCAGACGCAACGTTTTATCCTCGGCCCCAAGGTAGAGGAATTCGAACGCGCGCTGTGCGAGTACACGGGCGCGAAATTTGCCATCGGTGTTTCGTCCGGTACGGATGCTCTGCTCGCCATCTTGATGGCGCTGGAGATAGGACCGGGCGACGCCATCATCACCACGCCATATTCATTCTTTGCAACTGCCGCTTGCATCGCCCGTGTCGGCGCAACTCCGCTCTTTGTCGATATCGATCCCGCCACCTTGAATATTTCAGCGGCAGCGCTCCGGTCTTACATCGAGGACAATTGCCAACAAACCGACGGCGTGTTGATGACGCGGGAACGACAGGCCGTTCGCCTAATCCTCCCAGTACATCTTTTTGGATTGTGCTGCGATATGGACGCGATCATAGCAATAGCGCGCGAATTTGACCTGCTCGTGGTGGAGGATGCGGCTCAAGCAATTGGCGCCGGATGTCCGCAGGCCGAGTCGACCGGATCGGCTGGCACCATCGGCGATCTCGGATGCCTCAGTTTTTATCCTTCCAAGAACCTTGGTGCTGCCGGCGACGCAGGTGCGGTTATTTGTGGCAACGAAAATTTGGCGGCGCGCATTCGAACCTGTCGCCAACATGGAATGGAGCCGCGATATCATCATCAATTTATCGGCGGAAATTTCCGACTCGATGAGCTGCAAGCCGCGATTTTGCAGGCGAAACTTCCGCATCTCGCGGACTGGTCGGCGGCCCGTCGTGCCGCGGCCGATTTTTATCGGGAGGAATTTTCGCGGCGCGAGCTTGGCGATTCGACCATTCTACCCGCAGAGCCCTATCGCCAACACATCACTAACCATCACATCTATCATCAATTCGTTATTCGAGCGAAGGCGCGAGATGAATTGAAAGCACACCTGACCGGCAGCGAAATTGGAACCGAAATTTACTATCCGGTCCCACTCCATTTGCAGGAATGCTTTTTTTATTTGGGATACAAAGAAGGTGATCTACCGGAAGCGGAGCGGGCAGCGGCGGAAACGCTGGCTCTGCCAATTTATCCCGAGCTGAGTCGTGATGCGCAACGTTTCGTCGTCGATAAGATCGCGGAATTCTACGCTTGAAAGTTACGCCGCGTCATCATGAAGCCGCGGAGACGGCGAAGGATCTCACCACAGGTCGCATCCGCCCGAACTTGCGTGACAGTTGAGCAAATGTGAGATCCCTCGCCTGGGCTCGGGATGACAATGCGCGACGCATGGGACACTTGCAGTGCCTGAGGCGCCAGCCTATATCAACGCTCGCAAGCGGGTAGGTACCGAAGTGGCCAAACGGGGCAGACTGTAAATCTGCTGGCTTTACGCCTTCGCTGGTTCGAATCCAGCCCTGCCCAGGTTATTTTCATAGGAGAATTGCCTCGCAGGACCCTGTTCTAATCTTCCCCATTCGAACTCAAAAAGTGCCAATCATCCCCATTTTATTGGCACTTACTGGCACTTTGTTTAAGGTTGCGATGTTGGTGACTCAGCGAGTTTTTGGAAGCGCGGATCGTTCCGCA
>DATELT010000109.1:0-5052 GCA_035276245.1 Chthoniobacterales bacterium | reverse complement strand
AGGGCTACGAGGTGCTCTGGCTACCGGGAACGGATCACGCCGGCATCGGGACGCAGACCGCGGTCGAGAAATGGTTGCGGAAGAATGAAGGCGTTACGCGTCATGATCTCGGCCGCGAAAGATTCCTGGAGCGCGTTCTGGAATGGCAGGACAAACATGGCGGCATCATCATTGAACAGCTGAAGCGGCTCGGCTGTTCCTGCGACTGGTCACGTCAACGCTACACTTTTGACGCCGATTACATTCGCGCCGTTGAAAAGGTTTTTGTCGATCTTTACCGCAAGGGTCTGATCTATCGCGGCCGGCGCATGATTAACTGGGATCCGGCGGCGCAGACAGCATTGTCTGACGAGGAAGTCATCAATAAACCGCAAAAAGGAAGCCTTTATTTTGTTCGTTATGAACTGGTCGATGATCCCGGCCGTTTTCTCGAAGTTGCGACGACGCGGCCGGAAACTATCATGGCTGATACCGCGGTGGCAGTTCCTCCTAACGACAAGCGGTACGCACATCTTGTCGGTAAACAAGTCTGGCGGCCGCTCGCACGCGATGAAATTCCAATTGTCGCTGACGAATTGATTGATCCCGAGTTTGGCACCGGAATTTTGAAAGTGACGCCGGCGCACGACAAGGTTGATTTCGAAATTGGCCAGCGCCACAAGTTACCGATTGTCGATGTCCTAACGGACACTGGACACATCAATTGTCCGGCCGTTCCGCAATTGCACGGGCTCGACCGCTTTGAGGCACGAAAACGGGCCGCGGAGCTGCTGCAGGCGAGCGGCTTGCTGTCAAAAACGGAACCGTACGAAAATAACGTTGGCTTCAGTGATCGCAGTGACGTTCCGATCGAACCGCGGATCAGTGAGCAATGGTTCTTGCATTATCCAAAGACGCAGGAAGCCCTCGCGGTGGTGCGCGAACATCTGATTCGCTTCTTTCCGGCGCATTGGGAGAAGGTTTATGAGCAATGGCTGGAAAACATTCAGGACTGGTGCATCAGCCGGCAGGTGTGGTGGGGACATCGCATACCAGCGTGGTATCGGAAATCTGCCACCACAGAAGAAACAGAAATCCGCGTGCAGATCGAATCGCCGGGGAAAAACTGGGTGCAGGATGAAGATACTCTCGATACCTGGTTTTCATCGTGGTTGTGGGCGTATGAGACGATGGACAAGGAAACACGAGCCAAGTTTTATCCGACCTCGGTGCTCGTAACCGGACCAGATATTATTTTCTTCTGGGTGGCGCGCATGATCATCGCCGGGTTGGAATTCAAACCCGGTAGGTCCGAGCGGGATGAGGATAACATCGCCTTTCACGATGTTTTTTTCACCGGGATCATTCGCGACAAACAGGGGCGCAAGATGTCGAAATCGCTCGGCAATTCGCCAGATCCGCTTGACCTGATCGCGAAATATGGAGCGGATGGTTTGCGCTTTGGTTTGATGCGAATCGCGCCGAGCGGGCAGGATATTCGTTTCGACGAAAAGCAGATCGAAGAAGGCAGAAATTTTGCGACGAAGCTGTGGAACGCGGCCCGTTTTCGCCAAATGCATGGACCACCACAGCGGAAGCCGGGACTAAGAGAGAGCGAGCTTTCGATTTACGCGATCGAAGCGTTGACGCGTCTCAATGAAACCATTAACGCCATCGAGGCTGCCTATCGCGAGTATCAATTTAATACCGTGGCCCAACGGCTTTACGATTTTGTTTGGGGCGATTTCTGCGACTGGTTCGTCGAAGCAGCGAAGACCGATATTTTCGGCGAGAACGAGGCGCGGAAACAATCGACCCTGGCGACGATGGATTTCGTTCTTTCTGCCGTTATTCGGCTGCTTCATCCCTTCATGCCGCACCTGACCGAAGAGCTTTGGTCGTTGATGGGTTTTGCTAGCGGCGAAAATGATTTTCTCGATTTCGCATCTATTCCAGAAGCGATCAGTTTGGCCGAATCGCTTTGCGCAACGGCACGAATTCGGGTGGGCGCGATTTACGAAACAGTTGAAGCGGGACGAAACCTCAGAGCTGAGGCACGCGTGCCCTCGAATCAAAAAGCGAAATTCGTTTTGCGGTCTAACGAGACTTGGGCGACTGAAGAAATGGCGACGATCGCGCGTTTGCTGAATGCGGAATCGCTGCAAATTGATTCAAGCGTAACCACACCGGGACGATCGTCGGTTGCAGCGACTAAACTGGGCGAGCTATTCCTCGTTGTAGCAGAAACGAATCGCGCGTCCGAGCGCGAACGTTTGGACAAGGAAATCGCGAGGCTGGAAGCGGACTTGAAAGTGGTAGAGGCGAAGCTCGGGAATCAATCGTTCGTCGAGCGTGCCCCCAAGGATGTGGTCGAGGAACACCGCCATCGGCGCGACGATTTTAACGTGCGATTGAGGCAGCTTCGAAAGGCACGAGAGTCCCTGGATTGAAAATGACGCGGAAGGATTGCAAATCGGCGCCGCGTTCTTCAAAAAGCTCCTTTAATTCCGGGGTATAGTAGGTGCCGTCGTATTCTCGATTTAGTTCGAGCCAGATCCGGCCATTCGGCGCCAAATGGGTAGCGACATCACTCAAGAAGTAATCCCATTCCGCAGGACCCCAAAGCTTGTCGCTCTTGTGATTGTTGAAGCAAATCAAATAGGCGGTGATGAAATCAAATTTGCGATTGAAGTTTGGCAAAGGCTGAAACGCCTCGATTCGCGCGATGGTGCGAGGGACGTGCAGCAGCTCGGTCAACTCGCGAAACATCGCAAAATCATCGACATCCAGCCCGAGGATTTCGTGCCCGAGCAATTTGTTGATGTAGAGAAAATATCCGGTCCCGCAGCCGAGATCGAGGATGCGCGAGGACGGAGCATAGTCCAGACCCAGCTCGCGCACACGTTGCAGATTGATTCGAATCCAATGTTCGAGATCGAGGTATTTGGCCGGGCCATCGCCGGGATCGTCGACCGCATACCTGCGGCGAATTTGTTCGAACTCATTCGCGCCGATCGATTTGACGATGGTGTCGGCGTTGATGCGAGCTGGAAACCGGCGATTGCGCACGATCGCACGGGTGTGGCGCCGTGCGCTTTCGAAGGCTTCGCCGCTAAGGATTTTTCCGAGTTTCTGGGAGAGACGCAAGTGCGGTTGGTAACGCGGTAAGGGCCTACTGTCAACGGTTGACAGGTGACGAAAACCGCGAGGCGCGGTACATTCCTAACAATGATTTGGTGGAAAAAATTGCTCTGGGCCGCCGTGAGCTTGCTTGGCCTCGGGGCGATCGCGATCCTAGCGTTGTCGCGAGGCGAGCAGATTAACGCGCTCTGGATCATCGTCGCTGGGCTATGCGCATTCGCGATCAGCTATCGTTTTTATTCCAAATGGCTTGCTACCAAGGTACTTTTGCTAAACGACGAGCGGGCCACTCCCGCGCTGGTTCAAAACGACGGTAAAGATTTTGTCCCGACCAATCGCTGGATGGTTTTCGGGCATCATTTTGCCGCTATCGCCGGGCCCGGTCCGCTGGTTGGCCCGGTGCTAGCCGCGCAGTTCGGTTTTTTGCCCGGAACCCTCTGGATTTTGATTGGCGCGACTCTCGGAGGCGGGGTGCACGACATGATTGTGCTCTTTGCTTCGGTGCGACGGAGAGGGAAGACGCTAGGGCAAATGGTGAAGGAGGAAATTGGTCGCGGCGTCGGCGCCCTGGCGTTGATCAGCGTCCTCGCAATCATGATCATTCTGCTGGCGGTGCTTGCGCTCGTAGTGGTGCAGGCGCTGGCAAAAAGTCCGTGGGGCATTTTCACCATCGCAATGACAATTCCGATCGCGCTGATAATGGGTGCGGGATTGCGCATCGGCCGGTTCAGTGTCACGTGGATCACTGCGTTCGGAATTGTCGGGCTTTTCTTCGCCGTTTGGGGCGGACAATTTCTCGGCAATTATCCGGCGATCGAAGCCTGGTTTCGACACGGTGATCGATGGCTCGCTTGGGCGATCATGATTTACGGGCTGGCGGCGTCGATCCTGCCGGTGTGGATGTTGCTGACGCCGCGGGATTATCTCAGCACGTTCATGAAAATCGGCACTGTCGCTGCGCTCGCGGCAGCGGTAGTATTGATTCATCCGCCGCTGCAAATGCCGGCGCTGACAAAGTTCATTGACGGCACCGGATTGGTTTTTGCCGGGCCCGTCTTTCCCTTTGTTTGCATCACCATTGCGTGTGGCGCGGTTTCAGGATTTCACTCACTCATCGCTTCCGGAACAACGCCGAAAATGCTGGAGCGTGAGTCGCGGATTCGCGACATCGGCTATGGTGCCATGATCACCGAGATGATGGTGGCATTAATGGCGATGATCGCCGCCTGTGTGATTCAGCCGGGTCAATACTTTGCCATCAATACCAAGGGAACGCCGACTGAAGTGGTCGCAAAAGTTTCGGCCGCCGGCTTTCCAGTGACTGAAGCCGAGATGGCCGAGTTGGCGCATAATCTCGGGGAACAGACCATGTTCAATCGCGCTGGCGGCGCGCCGACGTTCGCTGTTGGAATGGCGCACATGTTCGCACGCGTTTCGGCGAGCCCGACGGCATTAGGGCTCTGGTATCACTTCGCCATCATGTTTGAGGCGTTATTTATTCTGACGACGATTGACGCCGGCACGAGAGTGGGACGGTTCTTACTGCAAGACTTGCTGGGAAACTTGTGGCGCCCGCTTGGTAATACGCGTTCCTGGGTCGCGAACGCGTTCGCCAGTTTCTTGTTGGTAGCCGCCTGGGGCTGGTTCTTGTATCAGGGGGTGATCGATCCGCTCGGGGGCATCAACACGCTCTGGCCACTCTTTGGCCTAGCCAACCAACTGCTGTCGGTGGTCGCACTTTGTCTCGGCACGACTCTGCTGATCAAGATGGGCAAAGCGCGGTATCTTTTTGTCACATTGGTACCGCTGCTTTTCATGTGCGTGGTCACGTTCTCGGCCGGTTATATCAAAATCTTTTCGTCCGATCCGAATCTCGGTCTCTTGGCTAGCGCGCGATCCGCCGTCGCAAAAAGTGTTCAGTTGGCGGACGCA